>CABUCP010000266.1 GCA_902490055.1 uncultured Klebsiella sp.
CGAATATTTCAGAGGTTTATCAGTATGAAAATTGTGTTTATTCCTGCGTTGATCGTAGCCCTGATTGATAAAGAACAGAACATGGGACGGGAATTGACCCGCGACGAGGTTGAGTCCATCCGCGATGGTGCTACAGCTATCCGCCTGCCGGCCGAAGCAGCCGAGGATATAATCAGAGAGCGTGGCTACCGCGATATTGATCCTGAGAATG
This sequence comes from uncultured Klebsiella sp., assembly GCA_902490055.1. Taxonomy (GTDB): domain Bacteria; phylum Pseudomonadota; class Gammaproteobacteria; order Enterobacterales; family Enterobacteriaceae; genus Klebsiella. The sequence continues at coordinate 212 of CABUCP010000266.1, forward strand.
TCTGGCGCGAGTGGCAGGCATATAAAGCTGACTGAATGTCGATAGGAACACGCAGCTTTAGTGGCATATGAAAATTGTGCACTTGCACGGATGCGTTTACTCCGCGCCTGGCATGGAACTGAGGAGCAACGTGGCGCGAGGAGAGGAGGTCGGCGTTATGTGTCTGGAACGATCAAGAACATCATTGGAATGAAAGATGCCGTTTGCGCGGCATTGTGTTCTGATTTCAGGTAGAGCACTAGGGAGGCTGTATTCGGGGAAGTTATAAACCCACTTTCATAATGGTATACGGAGATTCAGTGAAACCACATCGCTCATAAGCACGAATCGAGCGCCCGTTATCTCCGTGGACATATAAGCGACGCTCCAGTGCCTTTGAAACACTACGCGCCACAGCAACAAGGTTAATAGCTGAACCTTCTGATCCTTGTGCTTCCTGAGTGGTGAATTCGATGATTTTATTGATACCGGCTCAACGGTAAGCTGACCGCGTTGAACCGGCGTAGGCGGACGTTTTGCGCTGTAGCTTGTCTCAGCGCATCACCCAGTGCTGATTGCCAACTTGTTCGTAGCGGCGGGTCGGCGGCTGCCAGCTTTTATCGCGAAACGGCGAGGGTAGTTCATCATTGTTGGCTTCACGCAGCAGATGGCGACGAGACGGATCGGTTTTCGGGATCGCCGCAATCAGTTTTTGCGTATACGGGTGCTGAGGGTTGGAGAAAATCGCCTGCCGTGGGCCAATTTCCACGATTTCACCGAGATACATCACCGCCACCCGGTGGCTGATCCGTTCGATGACCGCCATATCATGCGAGATGAACAGAAAGGCGATTTTCATCGTGCGCTGGAGCTCAATAATCAGATTGACCACCTGGGCCTTTACCGACACATCCAGCGCCGATACTGACTCATCGGCAATAATTACCTTCGGATTCATCGCCAGCGCGCGGGCAATGCAGATACGCTGGCGCTGGCCGCCGGAGAATTCATGTGGATAGCGGTTAAGTACCGCGACGCTGAGGCCCACTTTTTCAATTAACTCATGGGAGCGCGCCAGCGCCTGCTGGCGGGTGGCAAGACCGTTTTCCAGCAGCGGTTCAATCAGCGTCTCCTGGATTTTCAAGCGGGGATTGAGGCTGGCGAACGGATCCTGAAAAATCATCTGGATATCCTGCCGCAACTGTTTTTGCTGCTGGCGACCGGCCTGCAGCACATCATAACCGTTAAGACGGACATCGCCGGATTGCGCCTGAATCATGCGAATCAGGCTGCGTCCGGTAGTGGATTTACCACAGCCGGATTCGCCTACCAGCGATAACGTTTCGCCGGGCCATAAATCAAAGCTGACGTTTTCCACGGCGTGAATATGCCCGGCTAACTGATTAAAAAAGCCTTTTTTTACCGGAAAGCGGGTAACCAGGTTTTTGACCGATAGCACCGGTTCGTTGCTGGTCAGGCTGAGTTCCGGCTCCGGCGGATAACGCAGGGTTTCCCCCGTTTGCAGATTCACCGACGGGAATTTGCACGGCGTAGAGGCCACATCCATTTCGCCCGCCGCCGGCACCGAGGCCAGCAGCGCGCGGGTATAGGGCTGCTGCGGGGCGGCAAACAGCGTCGCCGTGCGCTCGCATTCAATGGCATCGCCGCGAAACATGACCAGCGTATCATCAGCAGTTTCCGCGACTACGCCCATATCATGGGTGATAAACAGCACCGCGGTGTTGTTCTCCGCCTGTAGCGTTTTTATTAAATCCAGAATTTGCCCCTGGATCGTAACATCCAGCGCGGTAGTGGGTTCGTCGGCAATCAGCAGTTTCGGCTTCAGGGCCAGCGCCATGGCGATCATCGCCCTCTGGCGCATCCCGCCGGAAAACTGATGCGGGTATTCATCAAAACGCTGCGCGGCATGCGGGATACGCACTCTTTCCAACAGCGCGATGGCCTCCAGACGGGCCTGGCGCGCCGATAAACCCTGGTGGCGAATAAACACTTCGGCGATCTGGTTGCCGATGGTAAATGCCGGATTAAGGCTGGTCATCGGCTCCTGAAAAATCATCGCCACCTCGGCGCCGCGCACGCGACGCATCTCCTCTTCGGGGATCTCGAGCAGGGATTTACCGCCGAGCAGCACCCGGCCCTCGGTCCGGCTATGGCGCGCGGAAAGCAGCCGCATAATGGCCATCGCCGTGACGCTTTTACCCGAACCTGACTCGCCGACAATCGCCAGCGTTTCGCCCGGGTTGAGGCTAAAACTGATATTGCGCACCACTTTCTGCCAGCTATCGCCGTGGCGGAATGAGACGCTTAAATTATCGACCGACAGGACCGGGGCAGGCGCTTCGCGGTTCATGACTCAGGACTCCCGGGCAAATGGCGCACGAGCGGAAACCCGCACCTGCGGCGTGAAGGCTAGATCGCGTTTAAACGGCCAACTCGGGGTCAGCATCCGCAGGCGCGGTACGCGTTCGATATCCTGATCGACTACCCCTTCCGACAGCGCCATCAGGTTTGGATTGGCCAGCGGCGCCAGCTCCGGTGATAAATAGCCGGATTTGACCACCAGAATTTTTACCGCACGCGGGTCGAGACCCAAAGCGCTAAAGTCGGCAATATCGTGATACGGGCGACGGCGGTCAGCCACCACCACGGTAATCCCGCCGGTCTGTAAAATCGCCTGGTTCGCCGGGCGCTGCGGGCCAGCCGCCAGCAGGCCAGTGACGGTAAAGAGCTCACTAACGCTGACGCCTGCCGGGTCGAGAGTCGCGCCCAGCGTCAACTGCAGTTGCGCGCCGATGCCGGCCGCAAACGCCGAACGCGTTGCCGGCGCGTCGGTGATACCGGCGACCAGCGTATTTTGCGCCTGCTGGCGCACCAGCTCTGCTAAGACGTCGCCGCGATCGCCGACGCCGCCGCCGGTGGGGTTATCGCCGGAATCAGCGAGGATCACCGGGCCTGCGGGGCTGGCAATGGCCTGAGCCACGCACTCGGCAACGCTGCCGGTCTGGCAGCCGAAGACAAAATCTTCCCGCGCGTCCCAGTAGGCCTGCGCCAGCTTTGCGGCCTGTTGCTCCAGCACCGTGCGGTCGGTACCGGTAAAAATAGCCGCGGCGGTGGCGCGCGGTTCATCGGCCCATACGTAGCCGACCATCAATGAACTATCGAGCACGCCGTCAATCTGGTCGCTATGCGGCAGCATGGCGTACAGGCTTTTCGCCGGTTCATCTTCAGTACTGGTCCGCTCGCCGGGCAGCAGTACCGGAATCGGCGCCCATACCACGCCCGGGCGCACGCCGCTCTGCAGACTATTGACCAGCATGCTGACCGAACGACGCATAGTCTCTTCGATATCGATATGCGGCGCGGTACGATAGGTCGAGTACATATCGATGGCGTCAATGATGCGCTGGGTGACGTTACCATGAAGATCGTAGCTGACGGCAATCGGGCAGTCATCGCCGACGCAGGCGCGGGCTGCGGTGATCCAGTCGCCCTCGGCATCTTCCATACCTTCAACGTACATCGCGCCGTGCATTGCCAGATACAAACCGTCGATCGGCAACTGCGCCTGCAGACGGCTTAAGAATTCGGTTTTGAATTGTTCGTAGGTCGCACGCGCGACCGGGCCGCCGGGGATTGCGCGGGTGTGCAGGGTCGGCAAAAACGTCGCCGGGTAGTCGCGCAAAAACTGAAAGTAGGGCGCGTCCAGCAGGGCTTCGCCTTTCACCGTGCGAAACTCGGGTTCATGAGTCAGTACAGGGTTAAAGGTGCTGCATTCAATATGTATTCCACCAACGGCTATGCGCATAAAAACCTCGAAATTATCCTGGGAAGAGAACGTGAGTCAAAGCGACGCTCGCCGCGGCAAGCGCCCAGCTGTCCTGCGCCAGCGGGCGATAGATTAGCGGTGTTTTGCCCGCCATTCCCGGAAGCAGGTTGGTTTCAATTGCTTGTTGCATCACGGTATTTAGTAAACCGTTAAAGCTCTCCGGCTGGTGGGCCAGCATGATCGCCGCCGGATCGTGGGTCTGAATCTGATGTGAAATGGCCATGCCTAAGGCCTCGCCGGCCTGATGCAGGATCTGAATGGCGGCGGTGTGGCCTTTACGCGCCATCGCCTCCAGTTCGTCGAGTCGTCCGCTGTCAATCCCGGCCATGCGCGCCTGCTCAAAGATGGCGGTGAGCGACGCAATGGTGTCGAGGCAGCCGCGTTTGCCGCAGCGGCAGGGTTTACCTGCGGGTGAAATGGTGCAGTGGGCTATCTCCCCGGCGCCGCCGTGGGCGCCGCGCCAGATGCGGTTGTAGATAACCGCCGCGCTGCCGATGCCGCTGCCGTGCGAAATGACTACTGCGCTTTCCAGCTTGCGCAGATGACCAAACGTCTTCTCCCAGGTGGCTAATGCGCGGGTGTCGTTTTCAATTAATACCGGGATCCCGCCGGTGGCGCGGCTTAACAGCTCGGCTAGCGGTACCTGATGCCAGCCCAGTAGCGCCGACTGTACGCAGACCGATTGGGCGGCATCGACAAATGCCGACAATGCAAAGCCGATACCGACTAGCCGCTGGCGCTCGATATCCGCATCGTCGAGCAGGCTTTGAATAGCGTCTGCCAGTTGTGGGATAAGGGAAGAAATTTCGGTTTGCGGGATTAGCGGGCGCTCGGCGATTTTTTCACCGCTGGCGTTCATCAGCACCAATACCAACTGGTTATCAATCAGCGAAATGCCAATAGCATAAGCCGCGTCCGGCGCCAGCGAGAGGGTCACGGATGGGCGCCCCTGGCCGCCGGAGGCGGCGATGTCGCTCTCCTGCAGCAGCCCCTCGGCCAGCATCTCTTTAACCAGCGCGCCAATGGCCGCTTTGCTCATACCTGTCAGGCGGGCGAGGTCGGCGCGGCTGGCGCCTTCCTCGCTACAGACCAGATGAATCAATTGTTGGTGGAGTTTGTTCAGCATAGTTACTCAGCCATGACGCTTTTTTCTGAACATAATCGCG
>CABUCP010000267.1 GCA_902490055.1 uncultured Klebsiella sp.
AGGTTGCAGCGTAATCACTTCATCAGCGTGGGCTATTTCGTTTTGGTCGTGAGTGACCCACAGAATGGCAATCCCCCGTTCCGTCGCATAGCGATGAATAATCTCGTTGACGATGCGCTTATTCGTCTCATCCAGCGCACTGGTAATTTCATCGAGCAGCAGCACCTGCGGCAGAAACTGTAAATTACGAATCAGCGAGACCCGCTGTTTTTCGCCGCCGGAAAGCTCATTAATGGATTTCTCCAGCGTATTATCCGTCAGCCCGAAACGCTCAAGGTCGGCAACCAGCGCTTTAGGATCCGGCTGTTTATTGCGGATCTGCCACGGAAAGACCAGGTTGTCGTAGACCGAATCACCGAACAGCGCCGGAGTCTGCGCGCAGTAGGATACCTGCTGGCGATAGCTTTCAGGCGACAGCGTGGCGATCTCTTTATCGTTGAAAAAAATCTGTCCGCTGGTCGGGCTCAGCAGCGAAGCGATAATTTTCAGTAAGGTGCTTTTACCGCAGCCGGACGGCCCGGTAATCAATTTAAATTCCCCAGCCGCAATCTGCAGGTCGATATTATTCAGAATGACCGCGTCGTCGGTTTTAAAACCAACGCCCTCAAGACGTAAAATCGCGTTATTTTCCTTCATTATATGTCCTGTTTATTTCCTAAAACGCAGAAAGTTTACTCCAGTTTTCTTTCACCGGAACAAGGAGAAAGTTATACTCTGTTTAAACATGCGCCATTTCGCTGCGGCGCCCCATCAGGCAACAAGACAGGAGGTTTTTGATGCTGATTTTTATCCCCGTTCTTATTTTCGTCGCGTTGGTCATTGTCGGGGCGGCAGTCAAAATCGTGCCGCAGGGATACCAATGGACGGTCGAACGCTTTGGCCGCTATACGCAAACGCTTCAGCCGGGCTTAAGTTTAGTGGTGCCGTTTATGGACCGCATCGGCCGCAAAGTGAACATGATGGAACAGGTGCTGGATATCCCGTCACAGGAAGTCATCTCCCGCGATAACGCCAACGTCACCATTGATGCCGTCTGCTTCATCCAGGTCATCGATGCGCCAAAAGCCGCTTATGAAGTCAGCAACCTTGAGCTGGCGATCGTTAACCTGACGATGACCAATATCCGTACCGTGCTCGGCTCGATGGAGCTCGATGAAATGCTCTCCCAGCGCGACAGTATCAACACCCGCCTGCTGCATATCGTCGACGACGCCACCAATCCATGGGGGGTGAAAATTACCCGCGTCGAAATTCGCGACGTTCGCCCGCCGGCGGAGCTTATCTCCTCGATGAACGCCCAGATGAAAGCCGAACGTACCAAACGCGCTTATATCCTGGAAGCCGAAGGGATTCGTCAGGCGGAAATCCTCAAAGCGGAAGGCGAAAAACAGTCGCAGATCCTCAAAGCCGAAGGTGAACGCCAGTCGGCGTTCTTACAGGCGGAAGCGCGCGAACGTTCTGCCGAAGCGGAAGCCCGCGCCACCCAGATGGTGTCATCGGCAATCGCCTCCGGCGACATTCAGGCGATTAACTACTTCGTGGCGCAGAAATACACCGATGCGCTGCAGCAAATTGGATCCGCTAACAACAGTAAAGTGGTGATGATGCCGCTGGATGCCAGCAGCCTGATGGGCTCGATCGCCGGGATCGGCGAGCTGCTGAAGGAAAGCAGCAGCGAACGGACAAAATCATGATCGCCCTGATCATCGCTCACCCGCATATCTTCTGGCTGACTCTCGGCGGGCTGCTGCTGGCGGCGGAGATGCTCGGCAGCAACGGCTACCTGCTGTGGAGCGGCGTCGCTGGGGTACTCACCGGGCTGCTCACCTGGGCGATTCCCTTCAGTTGGGAGTGGCAGGGAACGTTGTTTGCCGTCCTCACGCTGCTGGCGGCGTGGCTATGGTCAAAATGGCTGCGTAAACGTATGAGACAACAACGCCCTGCCGATGCGCAGCTCAATCAGCGCGGCCAGCAGTTGGTTGGCCGCCGCTTTACGCTCGATAACGCACTGGAAAACGGCCGCGGCCACGTGCGCGTCGGCGATAGCTCCTGGCCGGTGATCGCCGATGAGGACCTCGCGGCGGGCAGCAAGGTCGAAGTGGTTGCCGTCGAAGGGATTACCTTGCGGGTCAGAGCCGCCGTCCGTTAAGCCTGCGCTTTGCGGTGACAGCAGCCGGAGAGATTATCCATAATCGGGCAATCCGCGCTGTCATCGCCGGGACAGGAGTCCGCCAGCGCCAGCAGATGCGCGCGCATATTTTGCAGTTCATTGATATGGCGCTCGATATCCGCAACTTTCTCCAGCGTGCGCCGCTTCACATCGGCGCTGTGCCGTGATGGATCGTTAAACAACGCCACCAGCTCGCGGCACTCTTCCAGATTAAATCCCACCTGCCGCGCCTGGCGCAGCAGCGTCAGTTCATCCAGGTGTTTCTGGCTGTAGGTACGGTAGCCGTTGTCGCTGCGCAGCGGCGCAGTCACCAGCCCTTTCTCTTCGTAAAAACGAATCGCTTTGCTGGTTAAGCCGGTTTTTTTCGCGACATCGCTAATATTCATTTATCCCCCTTGACCTTCCCCTTGCTGGAAGGTTTAACCTTCTTAATACTCGATGAAAGAGTGTGTTCGGTCAATCGTTAACCGGAAAATTATTCAGGAGTTATTTATGTCTAACACTATCGACCTGACGCTCGATGGCCTCTCCTGCGGCCACTGCGTTAAACGCGTGAAAGAGAGCCTGGAACAACGTCCCGACGTTGAACAGGCGGATGTTACCGTCACCGAAGCGCACGTGACGGGCAGCGCCAGCGCTGAAGCCCTGATTGAGACCATTAAACAAGCCGGATACGGCGCGGAGCTCAGCCACCCAAAGGCTAAACCGCTGGCAGAATCATCAATCCCGTCGGAAGCACTGACAGCGGCCACTTCTGAGCTTCCGGCAGCCCATGACGAGGATGACAGTCAACAGCTGCTGATCAACGGCATGAGCTGCGCCAGCTGCGTCTCCCGGGTCCAAAACGCGCTTGCCGCGGTTCCGGGAGTCTCACAGGCGCGGGTAAACCTCGCGGAACGCACGGCGCTGGTGATGGGCAGTGCGTCCGCCGCAGAATTAGTGCAGGCGGTGGAAAAAGCCGGCTACGGCGCGGAGGCGATCGAAGACGATTTGGAACGCCGCGAACGTCAGCAGGAAACCGCCATCGCCACCATGAAACGTTTTCGCTGGCAGGCGATTGTCGCCCTGCTGGTCGGCGTGCCGGTAATGGTCTGGGGAATGATCGGCGATAACATGATGGTCAGCGACGACAACCGTTCGCTATGGCTGGTTATCGGCCTCGTCACCCTCGCGGTGATGGTCTTCGCCGGCGGCCACTTCTACCGCAGCGCGTGGAAAAGCCTGAAAAACGGCACCGCCACCATGGATACGCTGGTAGCGCTGGGTACCGGCGTCGCCTGGCTGTACTCCATGAGCGTTAACCTGTGGCCGCAATGGTTCCCGATGGAAGCGCGGCACCTTTACTACGAAGCCAGCGCGATGATTATCGGTCTGATTAACCTCGGCCATATGCTGGAAGCCCGCGCGCGTCAGCGTTCCTCGAAAGCGCTGGAAAAACTACTCGACCTGACGCCGCCTTCAGCGCGCGTGGTAACGCCTGAAGGGGAAAAAGATCTGCCGCTCGCCGAAGTCCAGGCCGGCATGACCCTGCGCCTGACCACCGGCGACCGCGTCCCGGTTGACGGCGTGATAAGTCAGGGCGAAGCCTGGTTTGATGAAGCAATGCTGACCGGCGAGCCGGTGCCGCAGCAAAAAGGCGATGGCGACGCCATTCATGCCGGTACCGTGGTGCAGGACGGCAGCGTGCTGTTTACCGCCAGCGCCGTCGGCAGCCAGACCACGCTGGCGCGGATTATCCGCATGGTACGCCAGGCGCAAAGCAGCAAGCCGGAAATCGGCCAGCTGGCGGATAAAATCTCCGCCGTGTTCGTCCCGGCCGTGGTGGCCATTGCGCTGATCAGCGCCGCAATCTGGTACTTCTTCGGCCCGGCGCCGCAAATTGTCTATACCCTGGTGATTGCCACCACGGTTCTGATTATCGCCTGTCCGTGTGCGTTAGGCCTGGCGACGCCGATGTCGATTATCTCCGGCGTCGGCCGGGCGGCAGAGTACGGCGTGCTGGTTCGCGATGCCGATGCTCTGCAGCGCGCCAGCGAGCTCGATACCCTGGTGTTTGATAAAACCGGTACCCTGACCGAAGGCAAGCCGCAGGTGGTGGCCGTGAAAACCTTCGCAGGGTTTGATGAAACAACCGCGGTGCGTCTTGCCGCCGCGCTCGAGCAGGGTTCAAGCCATCCGCTGGCACGGGCGATCCTCGATAAAGCCGCCGACAGCACTTTACCGGAAGTAAGCGGCTTCCGTACCCTGCGCGGGCTTGGCGTCAGCGGTGAAGCGGAAGGCCGTCGACTGCTGCTCGGCAACCAGGCGCTGCTTAACGAGCAGCATATCGCCACCGCGGAACTGGAAAGCGAGATGACGACACAGGCCTCGCGCGGCGCCACGCCGGTACTGCTGGCGATCGATGGTCAGGCCGCGGCGCTGTTCGCCATCCGTGACCCGCTACGTGAAGATAGCGTCGACGCGCTGGCGCGCCTGCATCGTCAGGGCTACCGGCTGGTGATGCTGACCGGGGATAACCCTACTACCGCCAATGCCATCGCCAAAGAAGCGGGCATTGATGAAGTGATAGCCGGTGTGCTGCCGGACGGCAAAGCCGATGCCATTAAACGTCTGCAGAGCCAGGGGCACAAAGTGGCAATGGTCGGCGACGGTATTAATGACGCCCCGGCGCTGGCGCAGGCGGATGTTGGTATCGCCATGGGCGGCGGCAGCGATGTCGCCATTGAGACCGCGGCGATCACCCTGATGCGCCATAGCCTTAACGGCGTGGCCGATGCACTGGCGATTTCAAAAGCGACATTGCGTAATATGAAACAAAACCTGCTGGGCGCCTTTGTCTATAACTCGCTGGGTATCCCCATTGCGGCCGGGATCCTCTGGCCGCTGACCGGTACGCTGCTGAACCCGGTGGTCGCTGGGGCAGCAATGGCGCTATCGTCGATCACCGTCGTGAGCAACGCGAACCGCCTGCTGCGCTTTAAACCGAAAGATTAGCGCAATCACAGGAAAACGGGCGCTGAGGTTAC
>CABUCP010000268.1 GCA_902490055.1 uncultured Klebsiella sp.
CTATCGAGTTTGCCTGCCGCCCCCAGCAACGCCAGCTCGGTAGCCAGTTTCGCCATCGACATAATGGGATAGCGTACCGTCGTCAGCTGCGGGTCGGTGTAACGGGAAATGGGGATGTCATCAAAACCGATTAGCGAGAGATGCTGCGGCACGGCAATACCGTTGTCCTTCAGGGTCGTCAGCGCCCCGGCCGCCATGCTGTCGTTATAGGCGAACACCGCCGTCAGACCTAAATTCCGCCCCAGCAGTTCAACCATCGCCGCTTCGCCGCCCTGCATATCCGGGGAGCCCGAACCGACCCAACTATCCGGAGCGATAATTCCCTGCTCCTGCAATGCCTTGCACCACCCTTCCCGCCGCAGCTGATCATCTTCGATACCATGGTTGGACGAGAGATAGCCGATACGCTGATGGCCATGATTGAGCAGCATCCGCGTCGCCATCAGCGCGCCGCTGACGTTATCCAGACCCACGCAGCGATGGGCAAAGCCGGGCACGATGCGGTTGATCAGCACCATCCCCGGAATATGCTGCATAAAATCGCCGAGCTCGGCATCGCTTAACGCCTTCGAATGCACGATCAGCGCCGAACAGCGCTGGCGAATCAGCACCTCAATAGCGTTGCGTTCTTTTTCCGCTTCATGATAGCTATTGCCGATCAGCACATATTTCTGATGCTGCTGCGCAACGGTATCCACCGCTTTCACCAGCGCGCCGAAAAAAGCATCTGACACGTCCATCACCACCACGCCGATAGTGTCGCTGACCTGAGTCGCCAACGCCTGGGCATTGGCATTTGGCCGATAACCCAGCTGCGTCACCGCCTTCATCACCACTTCCCGCGTGTCCGGGCTCACCAGCGCGCTATTATTCAACACGCGTGAAACCGTGGCCACGGAAACGCCCGCCTGACGGGCGACATCACGAATGGTGATCATACATACCCGCCTTTATCGCATTGCAATACGTCACACCCACCTCCTGTGTCCAGCAAGGTGGCTATTCTGGCAGCGACGTGCAGCGCGCTACGTGAGTGAAGTCACACGGCTGGAAACGGTTACATCCATTTTGTTAATGATTGTGATCGAGATCGTTATACAGATGTATCTCTGCATGATGTCCCTGAAGCTCTCAGGGTTAACTGACGCCACAACCACTCAACGGGCCCCTGGCGGAAATGACGCAGCCAAAGCTGTGAAAAGAGGAGATTGACGGCCCATACCGCCGGGACAAACGCCAGCAGCTGAAAACGGCCAAATTTCATGAACAAATCAAAGCGATAGAATAGCGTAGTGCAGATCAGGGTTTGGAGTAAGTAGTTGCTGAGCGCCATCCGTCCCACGCAGGCAATCGCCCCGACCAGACGGAAGCGGCACAGCTGTGGCCAGAATCCCCACGCCAGCGCGGCATAGCCGATGGTTTGCAACGGCGCCCCGAGTTCGCGCGGCGCCTGCAGCAGAAACCCACACCAGCGATAATCCCACTGCAGATACCACTGCGCGGCGATCGCTGGCAGGTTAACCACCATCCCGGCAAAAATCAGCGCGGCCCCGACGCGACGATAGTGGCTAAGACTAAACTGCCCTTTCAACCACCCGCAGCGCATCAGCGCCGCGCCCATGAGCATCATCCCTGCCAGCTGCCAGCCGTACTGGACGCCGAGCGCCACCAGGTTATCCGATAACATATCGGCACGATTGCTAACCGCCTCAATACCGCCGCGCAGCTTCCAGTATTGCTCATACTGCAAGTTCGCGGCGTCAGGCACCCACGAGCGGCTGGCGCCGTTAGCGGAGATCAGCCCCAGCAGCACCAGCACCGCAATGCCGATCAGGTAAAGCACCGCACCGGTATTAAACAGCGATTTCACGTGATGAGCGTCGCGAACCATGCGCCAGGCGATCAGCCCCACCAGCGCATAAGCCAGCAGAATATCGCCATCCCAGAAAAAGAGACCGTGAATAAAGCCCAGCAGAGCAAGCAGCGTCAGCCGCGACTGGATCCAGCGTTTACCGCGCGCCAGCAGCATCTGCAGCCCGGCGCCGAACAACAAGGCAAACAGCGTGAGGAATTTTACCTGCGCAAATAGATCGAGGATAGCCCAGGTCCAGGCATCGCTCAGCGAGATACTCCCGGCCCAGGCCGGATTAAGATAGGCCGCCTTCGGTAAGCCGAAGGCGGTGATGTTCAGTAACAGGATGCCGAGAATGGCGACGCCGCGAACGAAGTCCAGCGTAACGTTTCTCTCCATGCGCCCTGCTCCGAATTAATTGTGGTGACGTACGGCGCGCAGGAACTCCTGGCGGGTATTCTGGCTGGATTTAAACAGACCGCCCAACGAGGTGGTGGTGGTTGCGCTGGTCGCGTCGCGAATGCCGCGCGCTTTCACGCAATAGTGCACCGCGTCAATCGACACCGCAACGTTGCTGGTGCCCAGCAGGGTCTGCAGCGCGGTAAGGATCTGCTGCGTCAAACGCTCCTGCACCTGCGGGCGCTGGGCGAAGAACTGCACAATGCGGTTGATTTTCGACAGGCCGATGACCGAGTCTTTCGGGATGTACGCCACGGTCGCTTTACCATCGATGGTAACAAAGTGGTGCTCGCAGGTACTGGTCAGCGTGATATCGCGCACAGTGACCATCTCGTCGACCTTCATTTTGTTTTCGATAACGGTGATTTTCGGGAACCGGGCGTAATCCAGGCCGGAGAAAATCTCGTCAACGTACATTTTGGCGATGCGGTGCGGAGTCTCCATCAGGCTGTCGTCACTGAGATCGAGATTCAGCAGTTGCATAATCTCAGTCATGTGCCCGGCGATCAGACGCTTGCGCGTTTCATTATCAATTTCTTGTACTGGCGGACGCAGCGGCGTCTCCAGCCCACGAGCGACCAGCGCTTCATGAACGAGTATGGCTTCTTTACTCAATGATGACATTTAGGTTCTCCTGCAGGTGTGGCGCTCTTTGCTCTTCTGAGGGCAAAGTTTGCACTCATTGTGCGTGAGGTGGCGCACATAATCCAGTAGCCGTGGTGATAATTATTGAAATTGGCGCAGCCTTTCATTATTACCGGCGCCGCTGGACGTCGTCGATGCGCGTAGCCAGCGAACCCCGCCGCTGTCGCGCGCAATCATTAGTACTGTAGATATTTTGATATGTTCTTTATAACTTGCATTAATGATGCAATAGCTTCGCATTACGGGAAAGTGAAAGTTGCTCACTGGTTAATGAAATTTCTGTATTATTAAGCATTACACATAGATACCCGAGGAGCCCTGCATGGAACTGCTTGAAGAGCATCGCTGTTACGAGGGCCGACAGCAGCGCTGGCGGCACCACTCCAGTACCCTGAACTGCGCCATGACGTTCAGCATCTTTTTACCGCCGACGGCAGAAACTGCGCCGCCGCCGGTGCTGTACTGGCTGTCCGGTTTAACCTGCAACGACGAGAACTTCACCACCAAGGCCGGCGCCCAGCGCGTGGCCGCTGAACTGGGTATCGCGCTAGTCATGCCGGATACCAGCCCGCGCGGCGATGACGTCGCCGATGACGCTGGTTACGATCTCGGTAAAGGCGCCGGTTTTTACCTCAACGCTACACAGGCGCCGTGGGCGGCATATTTCCGCATGTACGATTACCTGCGCGATGAACTGCCGCAGCTGATTAACCGCCAATTTAAAGTCGCCGAGCGCTGCGCCATCAGCGGTCACTCAATGGGCGGCCACGGCGCGCTGATCGTGGCGCTGAAAAACCCCGGTCGCTTTACCAGCGTCTCGGCCTTCGCGCCGATCGTTAACCCCTGCAAAGTACCATGGGGACAAAAGGCCTTTAGCGCTTATTTGGGCGATGATGAAGCGACGTGGCAGCACTGGGATAGCTGCGCGTTGATGCAGGCAAGCGAGGCCGGGCATGCCATTCCTACGCTCATTGACCAGGGGGACGCCGACCAGTTCCTCGGTACCCAACTGCAACCCGCGGTGCTGGCGGAAGTGGCGCGGCAGAAACAGTGGCCGCTGACTCTGCGTATTCAGCCAGGCTACGACCACAGCTACTATTTCATCGCTTCATTTATTGAAGATCATCTGCGCTTCCACGCGCAGTTCCTGCTGAAGTAGCCGCCAGGTGCCAAAAAGGGTAGTCAGAATCTGACTACCCTTTATTTCACGCCGCTATCAGAAGCGGTAATCGACGGCCATAAAGTAGCGACGACCATCTTCGGTATAGCTGTAATCGTCGCGGCTCAGGTCTTTATCGCCAACGTTAAGTACCCCGGAGCGCAGCTTCACGCTTTTGCTGACCTGCCACGCGGCGCCGATATCAAACATGGTATAGCCGCCCGGCGTTTTGCCGGTCGCGCTTACCGCGCGCTGCTCGCCGGTGTAGTTAGCGGTTACATAGAATGACCAATCCTCCAGCGGTTTCCAGTCGAGGGTACCGTTAGCGGTATGGAACGGCAGCGTCTGCAGCGGTTTGTTGCCGCCGTTGCTCAGATCGCGACCATCGTTATAGGTATAGTTGACCGTCAGTTTCCACTCTTCGCCGAATGGCACCTTCACTTCGGTTTCCACGCCTTTAATACGCGCTTTGTTGACGTTGAAATAGCGGAACACCGGCACGCGCTTACCGTTCACGGTTTTCCAGCCGACGAAGTTCGGGTAGCCCGGCGCTTCGCTGGCGCTGGAGGTGCGCAGGATGTCTATCATATCATCAACGTTGTTCTGGAAGGCGGTCACGCTGCCTTCGATCCCTTCCAGCCAGCCCTCTTCGCCGCTGTAGTAAAGGCCAAGCTCGAAGCTTTCGCTGGTTTCCGGTTTCAGATCCGGGTTACCGATGATGCTGCAGCTCCCGCGGCAGGAGTTGGTGGTCCAGTCCGGGTTCAGCTGCAGCAGCGATGGCGCTTTAAAGGCGGTCGCCCAACCGCCCTTCACGGTGACGGTATCGGTAGCGTTATACACCAGGTACGCACGCGGACTCCAGTGATCGCCATAGGTCTGGTGATCGTCCATACGGATACCGGTGGTCAGCGCCAGTGGTTCAAAAATTCGCCACTCATCTTCAAGGAACAGCGCATACTGGCTGGCGGAGGTTGATTTGCCGCCGCTGCTCAGGTTCACTGGGTCTTTCAGCTTATCATGGCGCCATTCGCCGCCGAGGGTGACGATCTGGTTG
>CABUCP010000269.1 GCA_902490055.1 uncultured Klebsiella sp.
CAGCCCGTTAATGATTAATGTTTAACCATCACGTGCCGCACAACGGTGTAATCCTCCAGACCGTACATCGACATATCTTTGCCATAACCCGAAAGTTTCTGTCCGCCGTGTGGCATTTCGCTAACCAGCATGAAATGGGTATTCACCCAGGTACAGCCATACTGCAAACGGGCGCTTAGACGATGGGCGCGGCCGACGTCTTGTGTCCAAACGGATGAGGCCAGTCCATACTGCGAATCATTAGCCCAGGTTAACACTTGTTCTTCGTCACTAAACGGCGTCACGCTGACCACGGGGCCAAATACTTCACGCTGAACGATGGCATCCTCCTGCCGCGCACCAGCCAGTAATGTCGGCTGGAAATAATAGCCATTGCCGGTAGCGCGGCTGCCGCCGGCCACGACTTTAATGTGCGGTAATGCGCGAGCGGCATCTACGGCGGCGCTCACCCGCTCCAGATGCGCCAATGAACTCACAGGCCCAAGCTCTGTTGCAGGATCATCCGGCTGGCCCATTTTCAGGCTGGCAACGGCGGCACCTAACTTTTCAACCAGCCGTTCGTAGACGCCCTGCTGCGCGTAAATGCGGCAGGCGGCGGTACAGTCCTGACCGGCGTTATAAAAACCGAAGGTACGCACCCCCTCGACGACGGCGTCAATATCGGCATCATCAAAGACGATCACCGGCGCTTTGCCGCCCAATTCCATATGGGTACGTTTAATAGAAGAGGCTGTGTGACCAATAATATGCGCGCCGGTGGCGATCGACCCGGTGAGTGAGACCATCCGAACTTTACTATGGCCAGTCAGCGGATCGCCTACCGTCGGCCCACGGCCAAACAGCACGTTAATCACGCCGGCGGGGAAAATATCTTTCGCTATTTCTGCCAGCTTTAACGCCGTCAGCGGCGTAATTTCCGAAGGTTTAATCACCACGCAGTTACCGGCTGCCAGCGCGGGCGCTAGCTTCCAGGCCGCCATCATCAGCGGATAGTTCCATGGCGCAATCGAAGCGACAACGCCGACCGGATCGCGGCGAATCATCGAGGTATGTCCCTCCAGATATTCACCCGCCGCCATACCGGGTAAACAGCGAGCCGCACCGGCGAAGAAGCGGAAAACGTCGGCAATGGCCGGCATCTCATCATTAATGACGCAGTGCAAAGGCTTACCGCAGTTCAATGATTCCAGTTTTGCCAGGGTTTCCGCGTGCTCGTTAATGACATCCGCCATTTTGAGTAAACATTCGGCACGAGTTTTCGGCGTTGTCTGGCTCCAACTGACAAACGCACGATCTGCCGCATTGACGGCGGCATCAACCTGCGCCGCGGTCGCCTCCGCAATCTCAACAATCGTTTCACCGTTGGCAGGATTAAACACCGGCAGCACCTCGCCCTCACCCGCTACTAATTTACCGTTTATCAAAAGGTTATGTTGCATAGCATGATCCTGTACAAGTGTATTATTTTCCGCTTTCGGCGTTATCCTCGCCGTCGCGGGTTAGCCACCAGGCTCCCAAAATGGGTATTGTCGTCACTAACATCACCAACAGCGCGACCACGTTGGTGACCGGTACATCGCGCGGACGGCCCAGCTGATTCAACAACCACAGCGGTAGCGTCCGTTCATGTCCGGCAGTAAAAGTGGTGACGATAATTTCATCAAACGACAGGGCGAACGCCAGCATACCGCCCGCCAGTAGCGCCGATCCGAGATTGGGAAGCACCACATAGCGAAAGGTTTGCCAGCCGGTTGCGCCGAGGTCCATCGATGCTTCCACCAGACTCCATGATGTCCGGCGAAATCGGGCAATGACGTTGTTAAACACCACTACCACGCAGAAGGTCGCGTGACCCACCACGATGGTCAGCAGGCCGGGCTCAAGGTTGATAGCTTTAAACGCCGTCAGTAAAGCCAGGCCGGTAATAATGCCGGGAAGCGCTATCGGCAGCAGCAGTAACAACGACACGGCGTTCTTACCAAAAAACGTACTGCGCCATAACGCCCCCGCGGCGAGAGTGCCCAATACCAACGCGATGCCGGTTGATAAGGCGGCGATTTTTAGTGACAACGTCACGGAATCAATAATATCGCCACGCCCTGCCGCCTCGCT
Organism: uncultured Klebsiella sp.; assembly: GCA_902490055.1. Taxonomy (GTDB): domain Bacteria; phylum Pseudomonadota; class Gammaproteobacteria; order Enterobacterales; family Enterobacteriaceae; genus Klebsiella. The sequence goes on from CABUCP010000269.1 coordinate 2,113, forward strand.
AAACCAGCGTAAGGTCAGGCCTTTTGGCGGGAAACTAAAAGCGGCATCCTCGGTATTGAAAGCATAAAGGGCGATAATCAACAGCGGGAAATGGAGAAATATCACTCCGCCCCAGGTGGCGATTTTGAGAAATAACGGCGCGCGCTCAGAGTGCATCAAAGGCTCCCAGGCGCTTCACGAACGCCAGATACAGTGCAATCAGCACGATGGGCACCAGAGTGAATGCCGCCGCCATCGGCATGTTGCCAATCGCCCCCTGCTGGGAATAGACCATGTTGCCGATAAAAAATCCGGGCGGCCCGACTAGTTGCGGAACGATAAAATCGCCCAGCGTCAGTGAAAAGGTGAAGATGGAACCCGCCGCAATGCCGGGGATGGCTAAGGGCAGCACCACATAGCGGAAGGTTTGCAGCGGCCGGGCGCCTAAATCAGCGGAAGCTTGCAATAACGATGGCGACAGACGTTCCAGCGCCGCCTGAACCGGCAGGATCATAAACGGCAGCCAGATATAGACGAAGACCATGAAGCGCCCCAGTCCCGAGGTAGATAGCGTATTGCCGCCTACCGCCGGAATGGTCAGCACCATATTCAATACGCTTTCCAGGCCGAGATGACCGAGGAACCACTGAGCAACCCCATCTTTCGCCAGCAGCAGCGTCCAGGCATAAGCTTTCACAATGTAGCTCGCCCACATTGGCAACATCACTGCAATATAAAAGAAGGCTTTCATCTTGCCGCGGGTATAGCGGGCCATATACCACGCCATCGGTAGCGCAAGGATCGCGCTGGCAAGGGTCACGCAGAGCGCCATCACCAGGGTACGGACAATGATGTCGTAGTTGGCGGGGTTAAATAGCGCTTTCAGGTTAGCCAGCGTCAGATCTGAGGTGACCGACATTGTAAAGTCATCAAAGGTATATAAGCTTTGCCACAGCAGCGTTAACAGCGAACCCAGATAGACGATACCAAACCACATCAGTGGCCCCAGCAGCAGTAAAAACAGCCCCAGAGAAGGTTTACGCCAGAACAGCCCTGAAAGACGCCCGGCGGCAGGTTGCGGTAATACCATGGTCATCTCAGCCTCCGCTTTCCAGGGGAACCATGACCGAGCGGGACCAACTGGCCAGTACCCGTTGCCCCAACTGCGGCGCGCCGGATGCGGCGCCGCCATCGGTATTCGCCTGGCTGACTAACAGTTTATCGCCATCCGCAAGCTTCAATTCAATGCGCGTAGCGGCCCCCTGATACTGCACCGCCTGAACGACACCGGACACCTGTACTTCACCAACGCTATTTAGCCGAATGTGTTCCGGGCGCAGTGACCAGGCGCCCGCCACGCCGCAAAGTCGCTGCGCCAGCTCAGGTGAAAAAACGTTCGCAGTACCGACAAATCCGGCGACAAATGCCGTTTTTGGGCGTAAATAGAGATCGTGCGGCGAGTCCACCTGTTCGATCCGACCATTGTTGAACACCGCCACGCGATCGGACATCGACAGCGCTTCACCCTGATCGTGCGTGACAAAAATAAACGTAATGCCCAACGATTGCTGCAGCTTCTTTAACTCCACCTGCATCTGCTCGCGCAGCTTTAAATCCAGCGCTCCCAACGGTTCATCTAATAACAGCACTCGCGGCTGGTTGACCAGCGCGCGGGCGATGGCCACACGCTGGCGCTGGCCGCCGGAAAGCTGCGAAGGTTTACGCGCATGAACAAATCCAAGCGCCACCTTTTCCAGTGCTTCCTGAGCGCGGAGATAACGTTCTTTCTTACCTATCCCTTTCACCATCAGCCCATAGGCGACGTTGTCAATAATCGACATGTGCGGGAACAGCGCATAATCCTGGAAGACGGTGTTGACGTCACGCTGCCACGGCGGCAGTTCGCTGGCCTGCTGACCGAAAATACGAATAGCGCCCGCGGACAACTGCTCAAAACCGGCGATTAAGCGTAAACAGGTGGTTTTGCCGGAGCCGGAAGGCCCCAGCATCGAGAAAAATTCACCATCGCGAATGGCAATGCTGACGTCATCCACCGCACGCACGTCGCCGTACAGACGCGAAACGTTGTCAAACTCTACCGCGTACATCATGTTCAGCCTCCAATTCGGTTAGCGGCCGCCCATAATGGCAATGTAGTCCTGGGTCCAGCGGCTGTAAGGCACATACTTTCCGCCTTCGGCGATCGGCGTTTTCCAGAACGCAATCTTGTCGAATTGGTTATAGCCGTTAGTTTCGCAGCCTTTTTCCCCCAGCAGCGTGCTGGCTTTACAACCCTGCGCCACCACCGGAAGCGATCCAAACCAGGCAGCGACGTCACCCTGTACCTTCGGCGTCAGCGACCAGTTCATCCATTTATAGGCGCACACCGGGTGTTTCGCCTCGCTGTGCAGCATGGTGGTATCGGCCCAGCCGGTTACCCCCTCCTTCGGGAAGACGGTCGCGATAGGTTGTCCATCGCCTTTCAGGCCATTGGCCTGATACGGCCAGGCGCTGGAGGCGACAACGCCTTCGTTTTTGAAGTCGCTCATCTGCACGGTAGTGTCATGCCAGTAGCGATGAATGAGTTGATGCTGATCGCGCAGGACTTTCAACACCGCCTGATATTGTGCCTCGGTCAGTTGATAAGGGTCATCAATACCCAGTTGCGGCTGCGTTGCTTTTACAAATAACGCCGCATCGGCAATGTATATCGGGCCATCATAGGCTTGTACCCGCCCCTGATTACTTTTACCGTCCGGCAGATCCTGTTTTACGAAGACCACCTGCCAGCTGTCCGGCGGCGTGGGGAAGGTTTTGGTGTTATACATCAGCAGGTTAGGCCCCCATTGATATGGCGTACCATAGACTTTATCGCCAACGTTAAACCACGCCCCTTTCGCAACCCGCGGATCGAGCGTTTTCCAGTTAGGGATAAGCGCGGTATTAATCGCCTGTACGCGTTTGCCCATGATCAGGCGCAGCGAGGCGTCGCCGGAGGCGGTGACCAGGTCATAGCCCCCTTTAGCCATTAAGCTAACCATTTCATCAGAAGTGGCAGCGGTTTTTACGT
>CABUCP010000270.1 GCA_902490055.1 uncultured Klebsiella sp.
AATGAATCGGCCGCGAAGGAACGCGATTATCGCCGTAATTGAAGAAATTAGCGCCAGGCTAGCCGAGTACCGCAAGGACGCGCCGGTCATCAAGAAAATTAACGGCCGATGGGAAAACAGAGCCGTTTTTGCTCGCGGCAGCGTTGTGCCCGGCAGCAAAAAAATACACTGATCCTTCCGATCATGTTTAATAAACAAAGTGAGAATATGATGAGACAGACTATGCATCAGCAATCAGATATCTACGCAGGACTGCAGGACACGGCGCTCTCTGAATATTTCCGCAGCGCCGGCGACAAGTTGATCGACGAGTCGGCGGTAATGTCGCTGGCTATCGATAGTATCCTCAGCAGCGAAGGCCACCTTAGCAATAAAGCCATTATTTTATGGTTGATTAACGCCCTGGAAACCACCGATAACGTGGTCACTGCTGATGTTATTCGTAAGACGCTGGAAATTGTCGTGGGATACACGATGGATGATATTTAACGCCCGCCAAATAACGTGCTTTGCAATCAGTCCACGCTAAAAAATAACCTCGCCGATGCGAGGTTATTTTATTCGCTTAGCGCCGGATTAATGCGCGTTCACCACGACCCACATAGGGCCCTGACCCACCGCATAACGCCCTTTTTCGTTCAGCAGCCCCTGCTCGCCGGCAATTTCATACACCGCGATATGATGCGATTTCTGCCCGGCGGCAATCAGATATTTACCGCTATGATCAAGGTTAAAACCGCGCGGCTGCGCTTCGGTTGGCTGATAGCCTTCGATAGACAGCACGCTGCCGTCTTCAGATACGCTGAAGATAGTAATAATGCTGGCGGTACGATCGCAGGCATACAGATGACGGCCATCCGGGGTAAGATGGATATCCGCCGCCCAGCGCACGCCGGTGAAATCAGGCGGCATCATATCCAGCGTCTGCACGCGCTCGATTTTGCCATACGGATCTTTCAGCTCCCACACGTCGACGGAGCTATTCAGCTCGTTAACACAGTAGCCGTACTGCTGGTTCGGATGGAACGCCATATGCCGCGGACCTGCGCCTTCGACGGTCGTGACTTCCGCCGGCTCCTGCGCCGCCAGATAGCCGTCGTCGCTGAGGGTGAACAGGCAAATACGATCCTGTTTCAGCGCCGGCACCCACAGGGTGCGGTTATCCGGAGAAATATTCGCCGAGTGGCAGCCTTCCAGCCCTTCGACCACAGTCACCGTTTCACCCGGTAGGCCATCAATCAGCGGCGTTACGCTAACGCAGCCCTGATTATAAGAAGCGCTGAAAACAAAACGTCCCTGGCGATCGGTGGAGATATGGGTTGGGCTGCCCGGCAGCGCGGCTTCGCCGGCGAAGGTCAGCGCGCCGTTATCCGGCGCAATACGGTAAGCCAGGACGCGAAACTCCGGGCGCACGCCGACATAGAGATACTCTTTGTTCGGGCTTACCACCATTGGCTGCACCTGGCCCGGCGCATCAACAACCTGAACCAACGTCAAGTTACCTTCAGCGTTCAGGCTCCAGACGTGAATCTGATGACTTTCCGGGCTGGCGGTATAAACGGTTTGTTTCATGACTACTCCTTTCCTCACTGCGGTGGAAATCGTTATGCATTCATCTGCCACACGGCACGTCCGATGAATAGTAGATACCTTTTAAACGGTTGATGCTGAAAAATTTGCCCCTGACCACAAGGCGTGTACCATCAGGACAGACAACTTTTCACCATTAACCGGAAACAACACATGACCTCACGCGTGATTGCCCTGGATTTAGACGGCACCCTACTGACCTCGAAAAAAACGATTCTTCCAGCTTCGCTCGCGGCGCTGGCGCGCGCCCGGGAGGCTGGATATCAGGTGATCGTCGTAACCGGCCGACATCACGTCGCTATCCATCCTTTTTATCAGGCACTGGCTCTTGATACACCTGCAATTTGTTGTAATGGCACCTATTTGTATGATTATCACGCAAAAAAGGTTCTTGAAGCCGATCCCATGGCCGTCGATAAAGCGCTCAGCCTGACGGAAATGCTTGCCGACCACGATATTCACGGCTTGATGTACGTCGATGATGCCATGCTCTATGAGCGCCCGACCGGGCACGTGATCCGCACCAGCAACTGGGCGCAGTCGCTGCCGGTTGAACAGCGCCCGGTATTTACCCAGGTCAATTCCCTGGCGCAGGCGGCGCGGGAAGTCAACGCGGTGTGGAAATTCGCGCTCACCGATGAAAACATCCCTAAACTGCAGGCCTTCGCGCAGGACGTTGGCGAGACGCTGGGTCTGGAGTGCGAGTGGTCATGGCACGATCAGGTAGATATCGCCCGCGCCGGCAACAGCAAAGGCAAACGCCTGGCGCAGTGGGTCGCCTCGCAGGGGCTCTCGATGCAGGACGTCGTCGCCTTCGGCGATAACTATAACGACCTCAGTATGCTGGAAGCCGCCGGAACCGGCGTGGCGATGGGTAACTCGGTTGAAGACGTGAAAGCGCGGGCAAATGTGGTGATTGGCGAAAACGAAACCACCAGCATCGCTGACTTCATCAACCGTCATCTGCTGTAATCAGGCGGCGATTGATACGCTCTTGATTTGCGCGTACAGCCACTGGCCTGGGGCCACCCCCAGGTCGTCCCGCGCCCACGGGCTGATGCGCGCCCACAGCGTGCGCCCGCTAACCGTTAGTTGTACTTCAATCTGGCCGTTGACTTCCAGACATTCAACGACCTGCGCGCGCAGGATATTACGAATACTGGTCTGCCGCGGATGCTCCAGCACCAGCGAGACATCCGACGCCTGAATCCGAATCCGCGCCGCTTCACCCGGCGCGCGATCGAGCAGATTAACCCACAGCTGCTGATCGCCAAGGGCCAGCGCGGTCATCGCATACTGCGGATGCTGCGCAATGACCGAGACGTTAAGTATCGTGCTCTGCTGCTCCTGCGGCAGCCACGGATGCATCACGCTGCTGCTCCACACGCTTTCCAGTAAGCCAAACGCCTTCACCTTTCCGTCTTCCAGCACCAGGACATTATCCGCAAGGTGCTGAATTTCATCCAGTGAATGGCTAACGTAGAGCATGGGGATATGGATTTCGCGCGCCAGCCGCTGTAAATAGGGCAGCAATTCACGTTTGCGCGGAATATCCAGCGAGGCCAGCGGCTCATCGAGCAGTAGCAGTTCCGGCGCGGTCAGCAAGGCGCGGCCAATCGCCACCCGCTGCTTTTCGCCGCCGGATAAGCCGCCAGGCAAACGATCAAGCAGATGCTCAATGCCCAGCAGCGCCACCAGCTTATCAAACTGATTGGTCATGGTTTTAGCCATCCCGTACTTCAGGTTGCCGCGAACCTTATAGTGCGGGAACAAACGCGCATCCTGAAAGACGTAGCCGATACGCCGCTTCTCCGGCGCCAGGCAAATCCGCTGCTGCGCGTCATTCAACACCCGACCGTTAAGTATGATACGCCCCTGCTGCGGCTGGGTCAGCCCGCTGATGGCGTTGATAAGCGAAGTCTTCCCGGCGCCCGAGACGCCAAAAACGGCGGTGATCCCGCTGGCGGGCAAGGTTTGATGGACCTCCAGACAGTGGTTGCCCAAGGTCTGGCTAAAATCGAGTTCCAGCATGATTATTTTCCCATCCGCTTACGGCTAAGGCGCGCCAGCCACTCGGAGACCAACAGCGATATCAGCGCCAGAATAATAGAGATGATGCACAAGCGCGCGGCCGCGCCTTCACTACCGGGAGTTTGGATCAGGGTATACATGGCGGATGGGATGGTGCGGGTCTCGCCGGGAATATTCGAAACAAAGGTGATCGTCGCGCCGAACTCGCCCAATGAGCGGGCGAAAGCCAGTACCGTACCGACGATAATACCCGGCAGGGTCAGCGGCAGCGTAATAGTGAAAAACACCCGCCAGCGGTTGGCGCCCAGCGTACGCGCCGCCTGCTCAAGCTTAACGTCGACCCCTTCCAGGGCAAGACGAATCGCTCGCACCATCAGGGGGAATGACATCACCGCCGCCGCCAGCACCGCCCCACGCCAGCTGAAGGCGAAGGTGACGCCAAACCAATCGTATAACCAACTGCCGATAAAACCGCGCCGGCCCATCGAAATCAATAGCAGATAACCCACTACCACCGGCGGCAGCACCAGCGGCAGGTGGATAACACTGTCGAGTAACGCTTTGCCAGGAAAATGGCGGCGCACCAGCAGCCAGGCAAAAAAGATCCCAAAAGGTAAGCTGCAAACCACCGCCAGGGATGAGACTTTCAGGCTCAGCAGTACCGCCTGCCATTCGGGATCGCTTAAAATCATTCGTGCGTTGTGAATCCGTAACGTTTAAAGACAGCCGAGGCCTCTGGGCCTTTCAGGTATTCGTAAAACGCTGATACTGTAGCATTTTTATGCCCATCAACAATAGCCAGCGGATACTCGACTTTCTTATGCGAATCTTCCGGGAAAGTACCGACCACTTTTACCCCTTTGCTGGCGACGGCGTCAGAGCCATAGACGATACCCAGCGGCGCTTCGTTGCGTTCCACTAGCGCCAACGCGCCGCGAACGTCCTCAGCCGGCGCCAGTTTCGGCGACAGTGTTTCCCAGGCCCCCAGCTTCTGCAGCGCTTCTTTAGCATAGATACCAGCCGGTACGTGCTCCGGGTCGCCAACCGCCAGACGGCCGCCCTTCAACAGGCTGGTCCAGTCGGTTTTATCATTAATCGTGATATCGCCCTGCGCGCTAGCCTTCGGCGCGACAACCACCAGGCTGTTGCCGAGCAGCGTGGCGCGGGTGGCGGTATCAATTGATTTTTTCTCTACCGCGTAGTCCATCCATTTCTGGTCTGCGGAGATAAACAGGTCAGCTGGCGCGCCGGCTTCAATCTGCCGCGCCAGCGTGGAAGAGGAGGCAAAAGAAGAGACCACGTCGACGTTTTTCTCTTTTTTATACTCTTTCGCGATGTCCTGCATTGCGTTGGTTAACGATGCGGCGGCGAAGACGGTGATTTTGCCGTCCTGCGCCAGCGCATGCCCAGTAACGGAGAGCGTTAAAGTCGCTCCGGCCAGAAAACGTAACCATTGACGTGCCATCTGAAACTCCTGTGAGTGCGTTATGTAGCAATCAATATAACGACAACGGTCAGGATTTCCCAGA
>CABUCP010000271.1 GCA_902490055.1 uncultured Klebsiella sp.
ATACTTCCGACCGTGTCGCAAAACCGGTCTATAACAAATATAAGGCAGCCACCACTAAGCCTAAAGTTTTTGGCTACTACACCGATTGGTCTCAGTATGATGGTCGTCTGCAAGGGGATGATTCTAAGGATAATCGCGGTCGTGGTTATGACCTGACCAATATTTCACCGACAGCGTATGACAAAATCATTTTTGGTTTTGTCGGCATGACCGGCTTCCATAAAATTGACGGTCAATCCCGTGATGTCGTTGCTGAAGGCGCGGAGCAATGCGGTAAAGAAAAATATGAACCGACTTTCCTCGACCCATGGGGTGACTTCCAGTCTTATGTTAACGTCGGCCATAGCGTTAGCGGTTGGGATGTTGATCCGCTGACCGTCACTCAAACTAACACCAAAGGTCTGCTCGGCGGCCTGCGCGATCTGCAGGCGAAAGCCAAACAGCAGAATCACGATCTGGTGCTGTCCATGAGCATCGGCGGCTGGACTATGAGTAACGGCTTCCATGAAATGGCGGCTTCCGAATCTGCACGTAAAACCTTCGCCAAAGGGGTGGTTAAACTGTTCAAACAGTTCCCGATGTTTAGCGAAGTGGATATCGACTGGGAATACCCGAACGCCGAGGGCGCAGGTAACCCATACGGCCCGGAAGATGGCGAAAACTATGCGCTGCTGGTTGCGGAACTGCGCAAGCAACTGGACTCCGCCAGCCTGAGCAACGTGAAGATCTCTATCGCGAGTTCTGCGGTTGTCGCCACTTTCGATTACTCCAACGTTAAGGCGTTGCTGAATGCCGGCCTGTACGGCATCAACCTGATGACCTATGACTTCTTCGGTACCCCGTGGGCCGAAACGGTAGCGCATCACACTAATCTGAATGCGCTGGAAGAAGGCGGCTGGGGGGTGAACACGATTGTTGAACACCTGCTGTCCGAAGGCTTCCCGGCTGAGAATATCAATATCGGGTATGCCGGCTATACCCGCAACGGCCGTAACGTTGAGCTGGAGTCACTGTCTCCGCTGAAAGGCACGTATAACCCGGGGAACGGCGATACTGTCGGTACCTTCGAGTCCGGTACCACCGAATGGTATGACGTAATTTACAACTATCTGGATCTGGAAAATCAGCAAGGTCGTAACGGCTTCACCGACCAGGTTGCTGATGCTGATTACCTGTACAACCCGGAATCCAAACTCTTCATGTCGCTGGATACTCCGCGTTCAGTCAAAGCGAAAGGCGAATATGCCGCCAGCCTGGGCCTGGGAGCGATGTTCACCTGGACTATCGACCAGGACAACGGCGTGCTGCTGAACGCGGCTCGTGAAGGTCTGGGTTATGAAATTGAGTCTGAAGTCATTGATATGGAACCGTTCTACTTCGAAGGCATCAACGTAGAAAAAGATGAATCCGAAGAAGATGAGCAGGCAACTGACGTCAATCATGCGCCAAAAGCGGCCATTGAGCTGTTTGTTGTCGGCGGTTCTACCGTTCAGCTGTCCGGCGCGGGTTCTTCTGATGAAGATGAAGACGATTTGACCTTCAGCTGGGGCGTGCCGTCTGAAATCACCGTGGCAGATAAAACGGCGGAAGTGATTGAGTTCGTAGTACCTGAAGTTAGCGTGAAAACGACATTCCAGTTCACTCTGTTCGTTCGCGACTGCTACAACGAACCTTCTACTCAGCAGCGTTTTGTCCTGACGGCGGTACCGGCGGCATCTCAGGTTGAACCTGAACCCGCTGATGAAGAAGATGAAGCCGATGTGATTCCGGTACCTGACGAAGATACCACCCCGGCTGAGGATGACTCCGCTTCCGATGATGCAGCTGGCCAGGATGCGCCATACGCGCTGTGGGATGCCAACACCGTTTACGGAGCAAGCTGGGGGACCTTCGAAACCGTCAGCTGGAATGGTCATAACTACCAGGTGAAATGGTGGTCTCAGGGCGACCAGCCTGACCTGAACTGTGCTCAGGGCGGCGCATGGACTGACTTAGGCGCTTACTAATACTTCCGTTCTTAACGAGGTATTGGGCTCCAGAGCAAAGCCCCGGATTTCCGGGGCTTTTTTCCACCAGGGAATGAGGAATAGCGTTAATGACCGTTGCAATTAAAAATAGCCAGATTGATGTGAACAGCTGGTACCAAAAAGTCACTTTAACCTTCACAAATGAAAGCAACCGCGCAGTAGATATGAACCAGGCGGCGATTACTTTCACTGCCTCCGGCCATCCGGACCCGTGGGGCAATTTGGGCGGCACCCTGAAAGGGGATCGTTCATTGACCTTGAATGATACTTGCCAGGGAACCCTGGACTTGAATGAAATCATCATTCACAACAGCGCTGAATTATTACTGCAGGCAGGAGAAAGCGGCACGTTGTTCTTTAGCCTGGCTGCAACTCAGGTACCGGTAAAATTTTCCACTTTTACGCTCACGCTGGCCGCTTCCGACAGTGAGGAAGATGCCGCCGATGACGTTGAACCTGAACCAGAAGTGCCGGCGGATGATGCCGCCGATGATGTTGAACCTGAAGCGCCGGCGGATGATACCGCTGATGACGTTGAACCGGAACCTGAAGTACCGGCGGATGATGCCGATGACGATATTTCCGGCACAGGGTTAACTCTCATATCCGGCGAGGTGAACCCTTCCAGCTGGTATCAACGTATTGCTCTCACGTTGACGAACGGGTATTCCCAGTCCGTCGATATTAATCAGCTGAAATTAGGCTTCACCGCCACTGCGCATCCCGATCCCTACAGCCCTTTTAGCGGCACCATGCTGGGTAACCAGGCGGTAACGCTGGGTAGCGACGGCGGCTGGCCGATAGAAAAAAATACCCTCACGATCAATAACGATGGCGAGTATCTGCTGGCTTCCGGTAAATCAGCGGTGCTGGAATTTTATCTGGCGGCGACGCAAACCCCTGTCGCGCTTAGCGACCTGACGGCAACGCTTGCCCATGATCCAGGGCGTCAGGGAAAAATTTTGCTGCAATTCCCGGCGATGGCGCAAAGCACCTCGCTGAAGCCTGAAATCGATCTGCAGTACCCGGATGGCAGCCAGCAGCGTTTCGTCGGCGAATGGGGCGCCACGCTGACCATTGGCGACCTGAGCGCTGGAAGCTACGAGATAACGGTATTGCCGCTGTGCAATGATGAGATGCAAATCTCGCCGGTTGAAGATCGTTTTACGCTGCTGCTCTCTTCGGGCAATGCCGTTGAGCGGCGCCAGGTTACCTATCAACCGACGGTCAATTTTGCCTCGATCAATCTGCTCCTCGCGGATGATGATCTGGAAGGCGCAGAGATAGTGGTTGAGCTATGGTCGCAAGCGGGGGTTTGCGAGCGGACCCTAACGCTTATTGCCAACCAGACGCTGAGCGTCAACCGGCTTTTAGCGGACCAGCAGTATGCTATCTGCCTGCAGCCAACGACGGTGAATAATCAACTGGTGACGACGTCGGCGCAGCCAGCCATGTTTACGCCAACCTCCGGCGCGGCGGCGCTGGTCACTGTCGCCTCGCAGAAAACGACGGTGGCGAGCGACAATTTTGTTGAGGTCGCGGTGACGGTATTGGGCTTGCCGCAGGGCGTGGCCGCTCAGCGTTATCGCTTCTGCTGCGGTAGTTACCAGTACAGTTTTATGCTGGAAAGCGATACTCGTCAGCAGAAGCTGCCGCTGCGCCTGGCGGCAGGGGAATATAGCGTGCAGGTTGCGGATGTCTACGTCGCCGGTACGCCATGGCGTTGTGATGTCAGCGCGTCGCTGCGTCTGCTGCAAAGCGTCAATAACGTCGCCCTTGAGTTTATCCAGGGCGTCCCGCTGCAGGTAAAGGGCTGGCCGAATTATCTGGCGCACGGTGGGGTTACCGTGAACGCGGCTGATACCGTTGAGCTTTATCGCGATGTGCCGTTTAGCGCATTGTTTAAATATGATGGTTTTGATGGCGGCGGCGACCCGATTCCGGCGGCGGAAGTTGACACCAACGGAGATGGTTTCCTGGATTACGCAACGTTGCCCATTCACAAAACCGTACCGCTGACGCGAGAAATAGAAGCCGAGGCAGGGCGGGCGATTATGCCGGTGATGGTGGTCTATACCGCCAACGCCAGCGGCGGTAGCGCGCTGACGGATCTGCAGGATGAGCAGCGTTTACGTAACCACTTTGGTAACTTTATTACCCAGTGTCTGGCGGCGCAATCCTGTAAAGATGAAGCGCACCCGGTGCCGGCGACTTTTGTCCTGAACCCGGATTTCCTCGGCGCTATGCAGCAGGAACCGTATGGTTATACCGCAGTACGTAAAGCCAATAGCGTGCCGGTCAACGTACAGCTGGCGGCGGCGATTAACGCACTTCCTGCGCTTCCCGGATTCAGCGCGCCGACGCTGCCGACCTTCAGTAACGATCTCTATGGTTACGTGCAGGCGGTTAACTATATCGTGCGCCAGTTTGCGCCGGATGTCGCTTTCGGCTGGCAGACCAACGTGTGGGCAACGGGGACGGCAGATTGGCTGCTGCGCGCCAATGCCGCGCCGCTGGAGCAAGGTGCGGCGATTGCTGAATTCATTAATGAACTGGGCGTCTATAGCGGTGATTACGCGCCGGACTTTATCGCTTTCGATAAATTCGAACGCGACTGCTTCAGCCCGGATGCCTTAGCCCACTATGGCTGGAACGCCACCTGCTGGTTTAACTATTTGGGGATGGTGAAAGAGGCGGCCAAAGCGTTGCACAAGCCGGCGATGCTATGGCAAATCCCGGGCGGGCATATGCCAACCGTCGCTGAAGGCACCAGCAAAATCGCCGCGGCGCATTTTGCTTCAGGCGGTACTTTCTTGATGGGGGATTCGCGTATTGGCAGCGATATCAACACCATTACCTCGACGTTGTTAAATACTGCGATAAACAGCGCGACCTACGGCGTGGCGACGGTCGGTGATTTCTTGCGTCAGGATCGCGATTATGATTGGGGGCAGATACAGGCACTTAATCTGCCGGACTACAACGTCTTTGCCGTGCTGTGGGGCGGTGGTTCGACGGTGAGCATCACCACCATTCACTCTAACGGCGAGGATGGCGGTTGGCTCGCGGAAAAGATGGCGGAATATTACGCGATGCCTCGTTATTTTAGTTAAT
>CABUCP010000272.1 GCA_902490055.1 uncultured Klebsiella sp.
GTTCAGCAGGCGATTGATACCATCACTCTGTTGCAGATGGAAATCGAAGAGCTGAAAGAAAAGAACAACACGCTGGCGCAGGAAGTGCAGAGCGCACAGCACGGCCGTGAAGAGCTGGAGCGTGAAAACGGCCAGCTGAGAGAACAACAGCAGGGCTGGCAGGATCGTCTGCAGGCGCTGCTGGGCCGCATGGAAGAAGTCTAACGCTTCTTGCCCTCTCCCGCTCGGGAGGGGGTTCTCTTTACCTCCGCGTTATACCCCCAAGTTATAGCCAATCTTTTTTTATTCTTTAATCATTGATTCGCTTTCTGGCACGCTTAACTCATCACAACACGACATAAAGAGAGCGGTGCGATGAATAAGTGGGGCGTAGGGTTAACTCTGTTGCTGGCATCCGCCAGCGTGCTGGCAAAAGACATTCAGCTGTTGAACGTATCGTACGATCCAACGCGCGAGCTGTACGAACAGTACAACAAAGCGTTTAGCGCGCACTGGAAGCAGGAAACCGGCGATAACGTGGTGATTCGTCAGTCGCACGGCGGCTCCGGTAAGCAAGCGACTTCGGTTATCAACGGCATTGAAGCCGATGTGGTGACGCTGGCGCTGGCCTATGACGTTGACGCGATCGCCGCACGCGGACGTATCGATAAAAACTGGCTGAAGCGTCTGCCGGATAACTCCGCGCCGTACACCTCGACCATCGTGTTCCTTGTCCGCAAGGGCAACCCGAAACAGATCCATGACTGGAACGACCTGATTAAACCGGGCGTGTCGGTCATCACTCCGAACCCGAAAAGCTCCGGCGGCGCTCGCTGGAACTACCTGGCGGCCTGGGGCTATGCCCTGCATCAGAACCACGGCGATCAGGCGAAAGCGCAAGAGTTCGTGAAGGCGCTGTATAAAAACGTTGAAGTGCTGGATTCCGGCGCGCGCGGCTCCACCAACACCTTCGTTGAACGCGGGATCGGCGACGTGCTGATTGCCTGGGAGAACGAAGCGCTGCTGGCGGCGAATGAATTGGGTAAAGACAAGTTTGAAATCGTCACGCCGAGCGAGTCGATCCTCGCTGAGCCGACGGTTTCCGTCGTCGATAAAGTGGTGGATAAAAAAGGCACTCGCCAGGTAGCGGAAGCATACCTGAAGTATCTCTACTCGCCAGAAGGCCAGGAGATTGCGGCGAAGAACTTCTACCGTCCGCGCGATCCGGACGTGGCGAAGAAATATGCCAACGAGTTCCCGAAACTGAAACTGTTCACTATCGATCAGGAGTTCGGCGGCTGGGCTAAAGCGCAGAAAGAGCACTTCTCCAACGGCGGTACCTTCGACCAGATTAGCCAGCGTTAATCCTCTTGTCCCTGCTTGCGCTACGCTTAGCAGGGCTACAGTTCTGCGCTGTGCGGTAGCCCGGGTAAGGCTTCAGCCGCCACCCGGGAGCCCCTGCTTGCGCGAAACGTAGGCCGGATAAGGCGCAGCCGCCATCCGGCGCAAAGCGGCACCGGATCCGCCACCCGGGATAACTCCCGGCCCGTCATCTGTTTTCAATTAGTCATCAAAGTAGGCTACTCTTCCGGTTCTGGCTTAACAGGGAACGATAATGAGAAGAGTAAGATACCTTTTGTGGGCGCTACTGGTGGTTATTCTGGCGGCGCTGGCCGGCGGCTACTATTGGCTGCATTCCGGCAACCCGGACGCATTACGCAAAATTGTCCTGCAACAGTGCGTTCCCCATCAGCAGCAACAGCAAAATCCAGCCCCCTGCGCGGAAGTGAACCTGAAGGGCGGCTACGTACTGTTTAAAGACCGCAATGGCCCGTTGCAGTATCTGCTGATGCCCACCTATCGCATCAACGGCACCGAGAGCCCGCTACTGCTTGACCCACTAACGCCGAACTTCTTCTGGCAGGCGTGGCAGGGGCGCGAAATCATGAGCCAACGTCACGGCGCGCCAATCGACGATAACGCGGTATCGCTGGCGATTAACTCGCGCAGCGGGCGCACGCAAAACCATTTCCATATTCATATCTCCTGTCTGCGTCCCGACGTGCGCGCGCAGTTGGATAATGACGCCGCCGCCATCAGCAGCCGCTGGCTACCGCTACCGGGCGGCCTGCAGGGCCATGAATATCTGGCGCGGCGGGTGACGGAAACCGAGCTGGCGCAGCGCAGCCCGTTCCTGATGCTGGCGGAAGAGGTACCGGAAGCGCGTGAACATATGGGGCGTTTTGCGCTGGCGATGGCTCGGCAGAGCGACGGCTCGCTGGTGCTGCTGGCCACGGAACGCAACCTGTTGACGCTCAATCGCGCCTCGGCGGAAGAAATTCAGGATCATAGCTGCGCAATCCTTAACGCAAACCACTAGTTCTGGCGTTTACCTGTCCTGCCTGTCGTCGTATTCTTGCTGAAAAAAACGACAGGAGACAGGCATGTCGCTCTGGCTTTCCCATCCGCTGTTCCTTCCTTCGCTGATCGTCGGCATCACCATTGTGCTGTGGGCCACGTCGTTGCTGCCGGAATTCATCACCGCGCTGCTGTTCTTCGCCGCGGCGATGATGACGAAAATCGCTCCGCCGGAGGTGATCTTCGGCGGTTTTGCCTCCTCGGCGTTCTGGCTGGTGTTCAGCGGCTTTGTGCTGGGGATAGCGATTCGTAAAACCGGGCTGGCGGACAGGGCGGCGCAGGCGTTATCCGCACGGCTTACCGACTCCTGGCCACGGATGGTCGGCAGCGTCGTGCTGCTGAGCTATGCGCTGGCGTTCGTGATGCCCTCGAATATGGGGCGAATTGCGCTGCTGATGCCGATTGTGGCGGCAATGGCCCGGCGCGCGGGGATCGCCGACGGTACGCGCGGCTGGTACGGCCTGGCGCTGGCAGTGGGCTTTGGCACCTTCCAGCTATCTGCAACCATTTTGCCCGCTAACGTCCCGAATCTGGTGATGAGCGGCGCGGCGGAAGGGTCCTACGGTATCCATCTTAACTATCTACCCTATTTACTGCTGCATACGCCGGTTCTCGGCTGGCTGAAAGGGGCGCTGCTGGTAGCGCTGATTTGCTGGCTGTTTCCCGGTAAACCGCACCCGCCGCGCGACCTGACGCCGCTGGCGCCGATGAGCCGCGACGAGAAGCGTCTGGCCTGGCTGCTGGCGGTAGTGTTGACGTTATGGGTGACAGAGAGCTGGCACGGCGTCGGCCCTGCGTGGACCGGGCTGGCGGCGGCGGTGGTCACGCTGCTGCCGCGTATTGGGTTTATCAACGGCGAGGAGTTCGCCAGCGGTGTGAATATCCGTACCTGTATTTATGTTGCCGGGATCCTCGGGCTGGCGATTACCGTGACTCAAACCGGGATTGGCGGCGCGGTGGGTAATGCGCTGCTGCAGGTGATGCCGCTGGATAACGATAATCCGTTTACCAGCTTCCTGGCGCTGACCGGAATTACCAGCGCGCTCAACTTTATTATGACCGCCAACGGCGTGCCGGCGCTGTATACCACCTTTGCGCAGAGCTTTGCCGACGCTACCGGCTTTCCGCTGCTCAGCGTGATTATGATTCAGGTGTTGGGCTATTCCACGCCGCTGCTGCCGTACCAGGCGTCGCCGATCGTGGTGGCGATGGGGTTAGGTAAAGTTCCGGCGAAAGCGGGGATGCTGCTGTGTCTGGCGTTGGCGGCGGTGAGCTATCTGATTTTGCTGCCGCTGGATTATGCGTGGTATCAGCTACTGGGCAAATTGTAGCGGGAAAATAAAACCCGGCTTGCGTTGCGCGCAGCCGGGTTATCAGTATTGCGGAGCGGTCAGTAACCCCGGCGGCGGAACGCTACCGGGAAAAGCGGATTACGCTTTTTTCGCCGCTTCTGCTGCTTTAACGATCACCGCGAAAGCGTCTGCTTTCAGGGAAGCGCCGCCAACCAGCGCGCCGTCGATGTCTGGCTGGGTGAACAGCTCTGCGGCGTTGCCGGCGTTCACGGAACCGCCGTATTGGATGATCACTTGCTCAGCGATTTTGGCGTCAGCTTTCGCAATGTGGTCACGGATGAATTTGTGTACGGCCTGAGCCTGAGCTGGGGTAGCGGATTTACCGGTACCGATAGCCCATACTGGTTCGTAAGCGATAACCACGCCTTCGAAAGCGGCAGCGCCCTGAGTTTTCAGCACCGCGTCGATCTGACGTGCGCAGACTTCTTCAGTTTTGCCCGCTTCGTTTTCCGCTTCGGTTTCACCGATGCACAGAACCGGAGTCAGACCCTGCGCTTTCAGCACAGCGAATTTCTTCGCGATCAGCTCGTCGGATTCTTTGTGATAGGTACGGCGCTCGGAGTGGCCGATGATGATGTACTGCGCGCCGATATCTTTCAGCATTTCGGCGGAGGTTTCACCGGTGAATGCGCCGGACAGGTTCAGGTCAACGTTTTGCGCGCCCAGGTGGATGTGGCTGCCTTCTGCCGCACGCTTAGCCAGGTCGAGATACATTTCCGGCGGCGCGATTGCTACTGCACAGCCGCTTACGCCAGCCAGTTCAGTACGCAGGTTAGCAACCAGTTCGTTTACCATGTGGCGGCTGCCGTTCAGTTTCCAGTTACCCATCACTAAAGGATGTCGCATTTTAATTCTCCACGCTACTAAGCGAATTAAGGAATATAGCCGCCCCAGCGGGCAGCATGGTCTGTGAAACAGTATAGAGACTCGTCACTGGAAAGGCTTTGCTTTTTGTCATTTATTGTTGTTTTCCAGCGTTTCAGATAGCGCCAGCTTAATCGGTTCAACAGCGAAGGTCAGTCCCTTTTCGCCGTTATCTGCCACGACATAGCGCACTGCGCCTTCGGTTTCGCTGTAGTAGCGCTTGCCTTTGCCGGCGACCAGCAGTTTTTGCAGCTTTTGCTGACACTGGGCCGGGCTGAGCGTCGGTACAAAAGCGCGAATCACCGCGCTCATATACTCCTGCGCTTTCGCTTTTGCCGCTTTTTGCTCTGGCCCCTGAATCGGTAGCCAGGTGATCTGCATTGATTTAATTTTTAGCGTGCCGCGCTCAAGCGCCGTGGAGGCGTACAGGTTCTCGTTAATTTTGCTGGCGGCGCGGGTCAGGTTAGCTTTATCGCGGCTGGAAGAGATGGATCGGAACTCGTTAAGCGCTAGTTTCGGATTATCG
>CABUCP010000273.1 GCA_902490055.1 uncultured Klebsiella sp.
AGCGTGATGATGGTGTTGTAGGTATCGTAACGATTTTGCTTATTCAGCCGCGCATCGACAATACCGGTAATCAGCGAGCTATTTTTCGCGCGCATCAGGTCATCAACCATGCTGAGGAAATGCTGCTGATTGATTTCCAGATCCGGAATAGCCGACTCCGGCCAGACGATCAGCAGCGATTTGCCCATATGCGGTTGGCTGAGATCGAGATAGGTTTTCAGGGTGTTAACCAGCTGGTTCTCATCCCACTTCATTGCCTGCGGGATATCGCCTTGTACCAGCGAGACTTCCGTCGCGCGCTCCGGCAGCAGCTGGTACCACTGAATGTAACGCAGCGGGAAGGGCAGAGCGAATAGCACGACCGCAATCAGCAGCGGTTTCCAGTTACGCTGCACAATAGCCAGCGCCAGCAGGCCGCTGACTACCATCAGCAGGAAGTTGATCGCTTCAACGCCCATCACCGGCGCCAGGCCTTTCAGCGGGCCGTCAATCTGGCTATATCCAAACTGTAGCCACGGGAAACCGGTCAGCACCCAGCCGCGAAGGAATTCGGTAATTTGCCAAACCACCGGCGCGGCGATAGCGAGGCGGATCCAGCTCGTTTTCGGCCATAGTCGCGCGAGAATACCGGCGAACAGGCCGGTATACAGCGACAGATAGGCCGCCAGTAGGGCGACGAGGAAAACGTTGACCGGGCCCGGCATACCGCCGAACTGCGCGATGCTGACGTAGACCCAGTTGATGCCGGTGCCGAACAACCCCAGACCCCAGAAGTAGCCGATCCAGGCGCTTTGCAGCGGGCGACGGTTGAGGGTGAGCGCTTGCAGGCCGAATAGCGAGACGATCGCCGCCGGCCAGAAGTCATAAGGTGAAAAAGCCAGCGTTCCGCTGGCTCCGAATAACAGCGCCAGCAGCAGACGTACGCGCTGGCGTTCAAGTAAAGAGGCAAATACCATTTAGGTTAATCGTCCCGTTAAATTAGTCTTCCAGCTTCGGCTGCGGCGCATCATCAGGAAGCTTTACATGGACCTGAATAATACGTCTGCTGTCAGCCATTGCGACCTTGAATTGGTAACCATCAATGTCTATCGACTCGCCGCGGGCCGGGAGGTGGCCGAAGGCCTGCATCACCAGTCCGCCGATGGTATCAACCTCTTCATCGCTGAAGTGGGTACCGTAGGCCTTGTTGAAGTCTTCAATCGACGCCAGCGCGCGTACCGTCCAGGTATGACGGCTGAGCTGACGGAAGTCGATATCTTCCTCTTCATCGTACTCATCTTCGATTTCGCCGACGATAAGCTCAAGGATATCTTCGATAGTCACCAGGCCGGAAACGCCGCCGAACTCGTCGATGACGATAGCCATATGGTAACGTTGTGAGCGGAACTCTTTCAGCATGCGGTCAACCCGCTTGCTTTCAGGTACGACAACCGCCGGGCGTAACACTTTTTCCATGCTGAAAGCTTCGGCGTCGCTGCGCATAAACGGCAGCAGATCCTTAGCCATCAGAATCCCTTCAATGTGATCTTTATCTTCGCTGATGACCGGGAAGCGCGAGTGAGCGGATTCGATGATGACATCGAGGCACTCGTCCAGCGTCTGGTTGCGTTTCAGGGTAATCATCTGCGAGCGCGGGATCATGATATCGCGGACGCGTTGGTCTGCGATGTCCATTACCCCTTCAAGCATATCTCGCGTATCTTCATCGATAAGCTCGTTCTGCCCGGAGTCTCGGATCAGCGCCAATAATTCATCGCGGTTTTTCGGTTCACCGTGGAAAAGTTGGCTGAGTAAGAGGGAGAAAAATCCCTTTTTGCTGTTTACTGTGTCACTACTGTGTGAATTGTCGTCGCTCATGGCGTCGTATGGGTTCTCGTGTTGATTTAATTGTCGCTCGTCGCGCGTAAACTCAGCGTCGTACGGCATGTTTTGCCTGATGGCGCTACGCTTATCAGGCCTGGGATACGCATGAATGCAGGCCGGATAAGGCGCTCGCGCCGTCATCCGGCAAGTTACTATTCAGCAATCTTCTCGGCAATGTACGGATCCTCATAGCCCAGAGCAAGCATTATCTCTGTTTCGAGGCCTTCCATTTCTTCCGCTTCTTCATCTTCGATATGATCGTAGCCCAGCAGATGCAGGCTACCGTGCACCACCATATGCGCCCAGTGGGCTTCCAGCGGCTTCTCTTGCTCTTTGGCTTCCTGTTCAACGACCTGACGGCAGATGATCAGATCGCCGAGTAGCGGCATTTCGATGCCCGGCGGGGCCTCGAACGGGAAAGAGAGCACGTTGGTCGGTTTATCCTTGCCGCGATAGGTCAGATTCAGCTCGTGGCTTTCTGCGACGTCAACCAGACGAATCGTTAATTCCGACTCTTCCTGGAACTGCGGGATTACCGCATCCACCCAGCGTTGAAAGAGGGCCTCGTCCGGGAGACCGCCGGTGTCTTCGCAGGCCAGTTGTAGATCGAGAATCACCTGACTCATTTTTGCTCCTGTTCCTGAGCTTCGCGTTTGCGCTCAGCGGCTTGTTCTGCTTTACGTTTTTGTTCTGCTTCTTCCCATGCTTCATAGGCATTGACGATACGGGCAACCACCGGGTGGCGCACGACGTCTTCGCTATGGAAGAAATTGAAGCTGATCTCATCGACTTCCGCCAGCACTTCAATGGCGTGGCGCAGCCCGGACTTGGTGTGGCGCGGCAGGTCAATTTGGGTGACGTCGCCGGTGATAACCGCTTTTGAGTTAAAGCCGATACGGGTCAGAAACATCTTCATCTGTTCGATGGTGGTGTTCTGGCTTTCGTCGAGAATAATAAAAGCGTCATTCAACGTACGCCCGCGCATGTAGGCCAGCGGCGCGACTTCAATTACGTTGCGCTCAATCAGCTTTTCAACCTTTTCAAAGCCGAGCATCTCGAACAAGGCGTCGTACAGCGGGCGCAGGTACGGGTCGACTTTCTGGCTCAGATCGCCCGGCAGGAAGCCGAGTTTCTCGCCGGCTTCGACGGCGGGGCGGGTGAGCAGAATTCGACGAATTTCCTGACGCTCAAGGGCATCTACCGCGGCGGCCACCGCGAGGTAGGTTTTACCGGTACCCGCCGGCCCAACGCCGAAGGTAATGTCGTGATCGAGGATATTCGCGATGTACTGCGCCTGGTTTGGCGTGCGCGGTTTAATCACCCCGCGCTTGGTCTTGATATTGATGGCTTTACCGTAATCCGGCACGCTCTCGGCGCTTTGCTCAAGGACCCGGGCCTCTTTGATAGCCAGGTGGATTTGTTCCGGCTCAATATCCTGAATCTGGCCGCGCATCGGCGCGGTATCGACATACAGGCTGGTCAGGATGTCCGCGGCGGCATGGACGCAAATCCCGCGGCCGGTCAGTTTAAAATGATTGTCGCGGCGGTTGATCTCAATGCCCAACCGGCGCTCCAGCTGTTTGATGTTGTCGTCAAACGGGCCGCACAGCCCTAACAGGCGCGCGTTGTCCGCGGGTTCCAGGGTAATTTCACGGGTTTCTATGTTCAAACTGTTCCTCTTATTACGCGTGTTGCCGGAGGGCGTTCGCCATCCGGCCAATAAGGAAATTATTCACGTCACGGGAAGATGGCGCAAGCGTTGCTGTTGATATAGGGGCGAGGAGGGAAAATACAAGGCCTGGCGGATTCGACAGGCCTGCGGGGATTACGGCTGGTAGATGCCAACGCCCAGCTCGTTTTCTTTACGCGTGCGCGCAATGACCGATTCCGGCGATTCCACGACGCGCAGCCCCATCTCCTCTTCGGTGCGGACTATTACGCCGCGTAAAGAGTTAGTGTAGACATCGACGATTTCTACGTCGACGAATTTGCCGACCATATCCGGCGTGCCTTCGAAATTCACCACGCGGTTATTCTCGGTGCGCCCGGAGAGCTCCATCAGGCTCTTACGCGAGGTGCCTTCAACCAGAATACGTTGGGTGGTGCCGAGCATGCGACGGCTCCAGGCCATTGCCTGCTGGTTAATGCGCTCCTGCAGAATATAAAGGCGCTGCTTTTTATCTTCTTCGGGGACGTCGTCGACCATGTCCGCCGCCGGCGTTCCCGGACGGGCAGAGAAGATAAAGCTGAAGCTCACGTCAAAGTTAACTTCACCAATCAGCTTCATGGTTTTTTCGAAGTCTTCGTTGGTTTCGCCAGGGAAGCCGACGATAAAATCTGAGCTAATCTGGATATCCGGGCGCGCCTCGCGCAGCTTGCGGATAATCGCTTTATATTCCAGCACGGTATGGGTACGGCCCATCAGGTTCAGTACGCGGTCGGAACCGGCCTGTACCGGCAGGTGCAGGAAGCTCACCAGCTCAGGCGTATCGCGATAGACGTCGATGATATCGTCGGTGAACTCAATCGGATGGCTGGTGGTGAAGCGAATGCGGTCGATGCCGTCAATGGCCGCCACCAGGCGCAGCAGATCGGCGAAGCTACCCGTTGTGCCATCATAGTTTTCGCCGCGCCAGGCGTTAACGTTCTGCCCGAGCAGGTTGACTTCACGCACGCCCTGCGCCGCCAGTTGGGCGATCTCAAATAGAATATCGTCGCAAGGGCGGCTGACCTCTTCGCCGCGGGTATAAGGCACCACGCAGTAGGTACAGTATTTGTTGCAGCCTTCCATGATCGAAACGAAAGCGGTCGGCCCTTCGGCGCGCGGCTCCGGCAGGCGGTCGAATTTTTCGATTTCCGGGAAGCTGACGTCGATTACCGGTTTATGGTTGCTGCGGACCGCATCGATCATTTCCGGCAGGCGATGCAGCGTCTGCGGGCCAAAAATAATATCGACATAGTGGGCGCGTTGGCGAATCAGCTTGCCTTCCTGGGAGGCGACGCAGCCGCCGACGCCGATAATCACGCCAGGTTTCTTGGCTTTCAGCAGTTTCCAGCGGCCAAGCTGATGGAACACTTTTTCCTGCGCCTTCTCGCGAATTGAGCAGGTATTGAGCAGCAGCACGTCCGCTTCTTCGGCCACTTCAGTGAGTTGATACCCATGCGTGGCATCCAGCAGATCGGCCATCTTTGATGAATCGTATTCATTCATCTGACAGCCCCAGGTTTTAATATGGAGTTTTTTTGT
>CABUCP010000274.1 GCA_902490055.1 uncultured Klebsiella sp.
AGTACGGGGTTGGCGAAAATCTTCGATAGTACGCTGACGCGGTTGCCTAAACGCGGGGTAAGCTTACCGCTGATGCTGCGGATCCAGCCGCCTTGCCACTCATCCTGATCTTCCCAGTTTTTCGGATAGCCGATGCCCGGTTTGGTTTCCACGTTGTTGAACCACGCGTATTCCATGCCTTCGCGGCTGCTCCAGACGTTTTTACAGGTGACGGAACAGGTATGACAGCCGATGCATTTATCCAGATTCAGCACCATCCCAACTTGTGAACGTATTTTCATTTCTTCGCCTCCTGTACCTGATCGCGACCTTCGCCATCCAGCCAATCAATATTTTTCATTTTGCGGATCATGATGAACTCATCGCGGTTGGAACCGACGGTACCGTAGTAGTTAAAGCTGTATGCCAGCTGGGCGTAGCCGCCAATCATATGTGTCGGCTTCGGACAGACGCGGGTAACGGAGTTATGGATACCGCCGCGGCGGCCAGTCACTTCTGAGCCTGGAATATTCATAATGCGTTCCTGAGCGTGATACATCATGGTCATCCCCGGTGGAACGCGCTGGCTCACCACCGCACGCGCGGTGAGGGCGCCGTTGGCGTTGAAGGCTTCAATCCAGTCGTTATCCTCAATCCCCAGCTCTTTCGCATCGGTTTCGCTGATCCAGACGATTGGCCCGCCGCGCGACAGCGTCAGCATCAGCAGGTTTTCGCTATAGGTGGAATGGATCCCCCATTTCTGGTGCGGCGTCAGGAAGTTCAGCGCTTTTTCCGGGAAACCATTAGGCGGCACTTCCTTCATGTGGCTGACGCTGCGGGTATCGATCGGCGGGCGATAGGCCACCAGGCTTTCGCCGAAAGCGCGCATCCAGGGGTGATCCTGATACAGCTGCTGGCGGCCGGAGAGCGTGCGCCACGGGATCAGTTCATGAACGTTGGTGTAACCGGCGTTATAAGAGACGTGCTCGCTTTCCAGGCCGGACCACGTCGGGCTGGAGATGATTTTGCGCGGCTGCGCCTGAATATCGCGGAAGCGGATTTTCTCATCCTCTTTATTCAGCGCAAGGTGGGTATGATCGCGGCCGGTAAATTCTCCCAGCGCCTGCCAGGCCTTCACCGCCACCTGGCCGTTGGTCTCCGGCGCCAGGCTCAAAATAACTTCGGTGGCATCAATAGCGCTATCGATCCGCGGGCGGCCTTTGGCTGGTCCATCGAGCTTGACGTAGTTCAGCTTGCCAAGGAAATCGACCTCGTCTTGCGTATTCCACGAAATGCCTTTTCCGCCGTTACCAAGCTTATCGAGCAGCGGCCCCAGTGACGTAAAGCGTTCCCAGGTGGCCGGGTAGTCGCGCTCCACCAGCGCAATTGACGGCGCGGTTTTACCTGGGATCAGATCGCATTCACCCTTACGCCAGTCGAGAACGTCGAACGGCTGCGATAACTCAGCCGGGGAATCATGCTGCAACGGCACCAGTACCACATCGGTCTCTTTATCGAGATGACCGACGCACACTTCAGAGAAGGTTTTGGCGATGTCCTTGTAGATCTCCCAGTCGCTTTTTGCCTCCCAGGCCGGGTCGACGGCGGCGGAAAGCGGGTGGATAAACGGGTGCATATCCGAGGTGTTCATATCGTCTTTTTCATACCAGGTGGCGGTCGGCAGAACGATATCTGAGAACAGACAGGTACTGGACATACGGAAATCCAGCGTCACCAGCAGATCGAGCTTGCCCTCAATCGCCGCGGTCTGCCACTCGACTTCTTCCGGCTTCACGTCATCGGTGGAGCCGAACTCTTCCCCCTGAATGCCGTTATCGGTACCGAGTAGATACTTAAGCATGTACTCGTGGCCTTTACCGGAAGAACCCAGCAGGTTCGAACGCCAGATAAACAGGTTACGCGGATGGTTCTTACCGTTGTCCGGCTGCTCGGCGGCAAAGCGAATCGCTCCGGATTTTAACGACTGAGCGGTGAATTCGGCCGGTGACAGCCCCGCGGCGTCGGCCTGCTGTTTGATGGTCAACGGGTTAACGTTAAGCTGCGGCGCGGAAGGTAGCCAGCCCATGCGCTCGGCGCGGACGTTAAAGTCGATCAGGTGGCCGCTGAATTTGCTGGCATCAGCCAGCGGCGATAGCAATTCCTGGGCGGTTAGTTTTTCATAGCGCCACTGGCTGGCGTGGTTATAGAAATAGGAGGTGCTGTTCATCTGCCGCGGCGGGCGGTTCCAGTCCAGCGCGAACGCCAGCGGCAGCCAGCCGGTTTGCGGGCGCAGTTTCTCCTGGCCGACGTAGTGCGACCAGCCGCCGCCGCTCTGGCCAACGCAGCCGCAGAACACCAGCATGTTGATCATTCCGCGGTAATTCATATCCATGTGGTACCAGTGGTTTACACCGGCGCCGAGGATAATCATCGAGCGGCCATGGGTTTTATGCGCCGTATCGGCGAATTCGCGGGCAATCTGTTCGATATGTTGACGCGGCACGCCGGTGATCTGCTCGGCCCACGCCGGGGTATAGGCTTTGACATCGGCGAAGTCTTTCGCCGTGTTGGCATCGTCAAGGCCGCGATCCAGACCGTAGTTCGCCAGCACCAGGTCATACACGCTAACGACTAAACCGCTTTCGCCACTGGCCAGCGGCAGCTGTTTCGCGGGTAGCTGGTGAAGCGTTACCGGCTCCTGCTTGACGCTGCGGAAGTGCGGGTTTTCGTTACCGCCGAAGTAGGGGAATCCCACCGATACCACGCTATCGCGGATATCCAGCAGCGACAGTTTTAATTCGATGTCTTTGCCGTCCGCCAGCTGTTCGAGGTTCCATTTGCCTTTTTCGCCCCAGCGGAAGCCGATTGAGCCATTTGGCGCGACCAGCTCGCCGTTGGCGTTGTAGGCGACGGTTTTCCACTCCGGGTTATTACTTTCACCCAGACTGTTAAGCAGATCGGACGCGCGTAGCATGCGGCCCGGCACATAAGTACCGTCCTCGCGGCGGTCAAGCATCACCAGCATCGGCATATCGGTGTAGGTGCGACAGTAGTTGAGGAAATAGTCGCTCGGATTATCGAGGTGGAAGGCTTTCAGGATCACATGGCCCATCGCCATCGCCAGCGCGCTGTCGGTACCTTGTTTCGGCGCCAGCCACTGGTCGCAGAGCTTGGCGACTTCCGAATAGTCCGGGGTGATGGCGATGGTTTTGGTGCCCTTGTAGCGAACCTCGGTAAAGAAGTGGGCGTCCGGGGTACGGGTCTGCGGGACGTTAGAGCCCCAGGCGATGATGTAGCTCGAGTTGTACCAGTCCGCGGATTCCGGCACGTCGGTTTGTTCGCCCCAGGTCATCGGCGAGGCGGGCGGCAGGTCGCAGTACCAATCATAGAAGCTCAGACAGGTGCCGCCTATCAGCGATAAATAGCGGGTGCCGGCAGCATAAGAGACCATCGACATCGCCGGAATTGGCGAGAAGCCAGCCACGCGGTCCGGGCCGTAGTTTTTAATCGTCCAGACGTTGGCCGCGGCAATCAACTGGTTAAGCTCTTTCCAGCTCGAGCGGATGAAGCCGCCTTTACCGCGCGCTTCTTTGTAGCTACGAGTTTTCACCGGGTCCTGCATGATGCTGTCCCACGCCTGCACCGGGTCGGGATGCTGCGCCAGCGCGTCGCGCCACAGCTGAATCAGCCGCTTGCGCGCCAGTGGATATTTCAGGCGGTTGGCGCTGTAGAGATACCACGAGTAGCTGGCGCCGCGCGGGCAGCCGCGGGGTTCATGATTGGGCAGGTCCGGGCGGGTGCGCGGATAATCGGTCTGCTGGGTTTCCCAGGTGACCAGGCCGTTTTTTACATAAATCTTCCAGCTACATGAGCCAGTACAGTTCACACCGTGCGTGGAGCGGACAATTTTGTCGAATTGCCAGCGTTGCCGATAGCTATCTTCCCAGTCACGGTTGTTGTCGTAGACCTGACCGTGGCCGTTGGCAAAGGTCTCGCCTTTCTGCTTAAAGTAGCGAAAGCGATCCAGTAGTTTGCTCATGACATTCTCCTGACGGGGGATGACTCCCCCGTGGTTACACTGCTTCGTCGTTTATTCTTATTTAGCGGACGGTTTGCGGCGGCCGTAAACCAACCAGGTGACCAGCACGCAAACAACGTAGAACACAAAAAAGACTTTCATCGCGCCGACCGGCGAACCGGTCATTGCCAGCGAGGTACCGAAGGCTTTCGGGATGAAGAAGCCGCCGATGGCGCCGATGGCGGCGATAAAACCGAGTGCGGCGGCGGTATCGGTAACCGCCTCATGCTGAGCCTCTTCATCGCTGCCGCCGCGTTTCTTCACGCTGTCGATGGTGAGCTGGCGGAAGATCACGGCGATCATCTGGAAGGTTGAGCCGCTGCCGAGACCGGCGGTTAGGAACAGGCCCATAAACACCACGTAGAAGGCGAGGAAGCTACCGGAACCGGAGCCGGGCAGGGTGAGGAAAAGCAGGCCGGTAAATACCGCCATCAGGACAAAGTTGACCAGCGTCACCCGTACGCCGCCCAGACGGTCGGAGATTATCCCGCCGAACGAGCGCGCCAGCGCGCCGATAAACGGCCCGAAGAAGGCCAGCTTGAGAATATCGACATCCGGGAACTGGGTTTTCGCCAACATCGCAAAGCCGGCGGAAAAACCGATAAATGAGCCGAAAGTAGCCAGATATAGCAGGCTTAACAGCCACATATGTGGGCGTTTTAGCACCGGCAGCTGATCGCGAATCGATGCTTTCGAGCTGGCGATATCGTTCATGCCAAACCAGGCGAAGACGGTGGCGATGACCAGTAGCGGCACCCACAGCAGCGGCGAGTTGCCGAGCCACAGCATGGCGCCGCCCGGCTGTTCAACGCCGCGCACGCCAAGGAAGGTAAAGATTGGCAGGAAGACGAAAATCGGCGATACCAACTGCATCACGCTGACCCCGAGATTGCCCAGTCCGCCGTTGATTCCCAGCGCGCTCCCTTGTTTAGCCTTCGGGAAGAAGAAGCTGATGTTGCCCATGCTGGAAGCGAAGTTGGCGCCGGCAAAACCGCAGAGCAGAGAAATGGTAATAAACACCCAGTACGGGGTGGCCGGATTTTGCACCG
>CABUCP010000275.1 GCA_902490055.1 uncultured Klebsiella sp.
ACCGCGAGCTCGGCTTTATCTATCAGTTCCACCATCTACTGCCGGATTTTACCGCGCTGGAAAATGTGGCGATGCCGCTGCTGATTGGCAAGAAAAAAGCGGCGGATATTGAACGCCAGGCCAAAGCGATGCTGCAGGCGGTGGGCCTGGAACACCGTAGCCATCACCGTCCGTCGGAGCTTTCCGGCGGCGAGCGTCAGCGTGTGGCGATTGCCCGTGCGCTGGTGAACAAACCGCGGCTGGTGCTGGCGGATGAACCGACCGGTAACCTCGACGCCCGTAACGCCGACAGCATTTTTGAGCTATTGGGCGAGCTGAACGTGGCGCAGCGTACCGCTTTCCTGGTGGTCACTCATGACCTGCAGCTGGCGAAACGAATGAACCGCCAGTTGGAGATGCGCGATGGCCGCCTGACGGCTGACCTGACCCTGATGGGGGCCCAGTAATGGCTTCTCCGTTATCGCTACTGATTGCGCTGCGTTTTAGCCGCGGCAGACGCCGCGGCGGTATGGTCTCGCTGATCTCCGTTATTTCGACGATTGGCATCGCGCTGGGAGTGGCGGTGCTGATCGTCGGCCTGAGCGCAATGAACGGTTTCGAGCGCGAGCTCAACAACCGCATACTGGCGGTGGTGCCGCACGGCGAAATCGAGCCGGTGAAGCAGCCGTGGAATAACTGGAACGAGGCGCTGGCGAAGGTCGAAAAAGTGAAAGGCATCGTCGCCGCAGCGCCCTATATCAACTTTACCGGGCTGGTGGAGAGCGGCAGCAATATGCGCGCCATTCAGGTCAAGGGCGTCGATCCGCAGCAGGAGAGCCGCCTGAGTTCGCTGCCGAACTTCGTGCAGAACAACGCCTGGGCCAACTTTAAGGCCGGCGAGCAGCAGGTGATCCTCGGCAAAGGGGTCGCTGACGCGCTGCACGTGAAGCAGGGCGACTGGGTGTCGATCATGATTCCGAACTCTGATGCGGAACATCAGCTGTTACAGCCGAAGCGCGTCAGGCTTCACGTGACCGGTATTCTGCAGTTGAGCGGCCAGCTCGATCACAGCTTCGCCATGATCCCGATGCCGGATGCCCAGCAGTATCTGGATATGGGCAGCAGCGTGACCGGTATCGCCATTAAAGTCACCGATGTGTTTCATGCCAATACGCTGGTGCGCGACGCCGGGGAAGTGACCAACAGCTACGTTTATATCAAGAGCTGGATCGGTACTTACGGCTATATGTACCGCGATATTCAAATGATCCGCGCCATTATGTATCTCGCCATGGTGCTGGTGATTGGCGTTGCCTGTTTTAACATTGTCTCGACGCTGGTGATGGCGGTGAAAGATAAAAGCGGCGATATTGCGGTGCTGCGCACGCTCGGCGCGAAAGACGGCTTAATCCGCGCGATTTTCGTATGGTATGGTTTACTGGCCGGTTCGGTAGGTAGCCTGATCGGGGTGGCTATCGGCGTGATTGCCGCACTGAAGCTGACATCGATTATCAACGGTATCGAGGCGCTGATCGGGCATAAATTCCTTTCCGGCGATATCTATTTTATTGACTTCCTGCCGTCTGAATTGCACTGGCTGGACGTCGTTTATGTGCTGGTGACGGCACTGTTGCTGAGTTTGCTGGCCAGCTGGTATCCCTCCCGCCGCGCCAGCCGTATCGACCCGGCGAGGGTGCTGAGTGGCCAGTAATTTATCGTCATGGCCCGCAAAACGCTGCAGCCATTGAGCCAACGCTGCTGATGCAGCGACCGCCCAAAGGATGAGGTGTTGGGGCCAACAAGAGGAATTGCTGAAATGTACTACGGATTTGACATTGGCGGCAGCAAGATAGCGCTGGGCGTATTTGATAACACGCGGCGGCTGCAGTGGGAAAAACGCGTCGCCACCCCGACGGAAAGCTACGAGGCTTTCCTGCAGGCGATTGAGTCGCTGGTGCGCGAAGCCGATCGGCGCTTCGGCGTGGAAGGGGCGGTTGGTATCGGGATCCCGGGCATGCCGGAAACCGCCGACGGCAATCTTTACGCCGCCAACGTACCCGCCGCCAGCGGCAAACCGCTGCGTATTGACCTCAGTACACGGCTGGGGCGTGAAGTTCGTCTCGATAACGATGCCAACTGCTTTGCGCTTTCTGAAGCCTGGGATGACGAATTCACCCAGTATCCGCTAGTGATGGGGTTAATCCTCGGTACCGGCGTCGGCGGCGGGATTGTGCTCAACGGCAAATCGATAACCGGTCACAGCTATATCACCGGCGAGTTCGGCCATATTCGTTTGCCGGTGGACGCGCTGGAAGTGGTCGGGCGCGATTTTCCGCTTACCCGCTGCGGCTGCGGCCAGCTCGGCTGCATTGAAAACTACCTTTCCGGCCGCGGGTTCGCCTGGCTGTATCATCATTTTTACCATCAATCCTTAACTTCGCCGGAGATCGTCGCGCGATGGCAGCAGAGCGACGCGCAGGCGCGCGAGCATGTTGAACGTTATCTCGACCTGCTGGCCGTGTGCCTGGGCAATATTCTTACTATTGTCGATCCGGATCTGCTGGTGTTAGGCGGAGGATTGTCTAATTTTACTGCTATAACCGAAGGGCTGGCGCAGCGCCTGCCGCGTCATTTGCTTCCGGTGGCCCGAGTGCCGCGCATTGAACGCGCGCGCCACGGCGACGCAGGAGGCATGCGCGGTGCGGCCTTCCTTCATTTGACTCATTAATTACAGGGGTAGCTATGCTGTCGCGCCGCTTACATCGCTTAAGCCGTTTCCGTCGTAAAAAACGCCAGTTGCGCGATCGCTTACGGCAACGTGTCTTCTTTCGCGAAGACAAAACGTCGCCGCAGGCGATAGACAAACCGCGGGTGGTGGTGTTAACCGGCGCCGGTATTTCGGCAGAATCGGGAATTAAAACCTTCCGTGCCGCCGACGGTCTGTGGGAAGAACACCGGGTTGAAGACGTGGCGACGCCGGAAGGCTTCGCCCGCGACCCGGCGCTGGTGCAGGCGTTTTACAATGCCCGCCGCCGCCAGCTGCAGAGCGCGGAAATAACGCCCAATGCCGCGCACCTGGCGCTGGCGAAGCTCGAAGAAGCGCTCGGCGATCGTTTTCTGCTGGTGACGCAGAATATCGATAATCTGCACGAGCGCGCAGGCAACCGCCGGGTAATCCATATGCACGGCGAGCTGCTGAAGGTACGCTGTTCGTGGAGCGGGCAGGTGCTGGAGTGGACCGGCGACGTCACCGCAGACGACAAATGCCACTGCTGCCAGTTCCCGGCGGCGCTGCGCCCGCACGTGGTATGGTTTGGCGAGATGCCGTTAGGCATGGATGAGATTTACAGCGGGCTGGCGGAGGCCGATATCTTTATTGCCATCGGCACTTCAGGGCACGTCTACCCGGCGGCGGGGTTCGTCCATGAGGCCCGTCTGCACGGCGCGCACACCGTTGAACTTAACCTGGAGCCGAGCCAGGTCGGCAGCGAATTCGCTGAGAAGCATTACGGGCTGGCAAGCGAAGTGGTGCCTGAGTTCATTGATAAGCTGCTAAAAGGGTTGTAACCGCTTAACGCAGCGCCTTTTTACTGCTGGCGCGGATTTTCAGGCTGGAGGCGAGCTCAATATTGCTCTCCGGCCCGTGGCCCGCCAGCAGATTCAACAAGGTTTTCCCCGCTATGGTGCCGACCTCGCTCCACGGGAACTCCACCGCCGTCAGCGCCGGCGAACAGACAGCCGCCAGCGTCCCACCGCTTAAACTCGCCAGCGCCAGCGTATCCGGCACGGCGAAGCCAGCATTATGGCAGGCCATAATACAGCCGCAGGCGATTTCATCCGACGTGCAAATCAATGCATCCAGCTCCGGCCAGGTGATACGGATATCGTTCAGTAAATTAAAGCCGGTGGTGATGCTGGAGGGTAGGTGCGGCGTCACCACGCGGTGCGGTGAATGGTTGATCGCCAGCATCCCGCTATTCCAGCCGCTGAGAACCTGGCGGAACATGATGTTATTGGAGGCGGTGCATAGTAGCCCGAGGTTTTTATATCCCGCCTGCGCCAGCGCGCTAACCAGTTTTTTGATTGCCGCCGCGTAGTCTACGCCGATGCTGACGCCGCGGGTTTCATTATTGAGCGCGCCGATTTCGACCACCGGCACGCCGGTATTGGCCAGCATTTGCGAGCAGCTGTCGATGTTATCAATATTGAACTGCACGATGGCGGCCGGATTGTAAGCCAGCATCTGCTGAAATGCCTTTTCCTCGCTTTGGCCGCCCTGGCCGGATTCAATAAACATCATGCTGTAGCCCTGGGTGGCGAGGACGGTCTGCAGCGTTTCGGAGACGGCGATAAAGCCCGGCGACGAGAAAGAGGGGACGACGCCCATCACCAGCGTGGAATCTGCTGAAGCGAGGCTGCGCGCCTGCAGGTTGGGGACGTAACCCAGTTCGCTGACCGCGGCTTCAATTTTGTGACGCAGGTCGGGGTTCACTTTTTCAGGCATGCGTAACGCGCGGGATACGGTCATGGTACTGACGCCCACCAGCTTAGCCACTTCCGCCAGCGTAATCTTGCCGGTATTTTTTCTGCGTTTCTCTTTGCTGCCGTCATCCGTTTGTAACGTCTGCACCGAACTCCTCCTTTCCGTTCTACCTTGAAACGCCATTGTAAATGATGGCGGCGCGAAGTCACCACTCCTCGCTACCTTAAACGAAGTATGGTTAATGAAGTTAGCGGTAACAAGTATTTTAACATTTTATTATGTTAGCGCTAACTTTGCGAGTTTGATCACGGAAACACGCGGATCCATTCCACTATAGTAGCCTCACTTTAAAAAGCATGAGGCGCTTATGATTTCGACCTGGTTGCCCGCAACAAATATCCAAATAATAGACCGCGTTGCCGACTGGCAGCAGGCGGTAGAAATATCTGCACAGCCTCTATTAGCGCAGGAAGCAATTAATCCCGATTATTTAAATGCGATTTTTAACAGCCATCAGGAGTTGGGACCTTATTATGTGCTGGCACCTGGACTAGCAATGCCGCACGCTCGTCCGGAGCAGGGAGCAGTAAAAAATGGATTATCGCTTTTGCATATTAAACAGGGCGTATCATTC
>CABUCP010000276.1 GCA_902490055.1 uncultured Klebsiella sp.
TATAAACGACAGCCAGAAAATCAACTAAACAAGCGCCCGGAGACTGGCTCCGGGCAGCCTGACTATCAGGACAAAATGTCCATCAGTTCGCGTAATTGCGCAATGGCAATCTGGCCCGGCGCGGAGGCCTGGCCGACGGTGCCGAAGGTCATCGCCGAACCGAACAGACGCCCGGTCACCCGGCTAACGCCGCCGGATTTGCCCATCGACATGGTGATCAGCGGGCGCGTCGCATATTTCTCTTTCATGGTCAGCGTGGCGGAAAGCAGGGTAAGCACGTCCTGCGGCGACTGCGGCATCACCGCGATCTTCGGCAGGTCGGCGCCCAGATCCTGCATGCGACGCAGGCGGTAGATGATATCCTCCTGCGCTGGCGTTTTATGGAAATCATGGTTGCTCATGATCACTTTGACGCCTGCCGTATGCGCATCATTCACCAGCGCGCGGATTTGCGCTTCATCGTTAAACAGCTCAATATCGATGACATCGGCCAGCCCGCTGAGCGCCGCCTGGCGATTGAGCTCAAAATACGCTTCGTCGCTGATCTCCGTTTCGCCGCCTTCCTTCTTACTGCGGAAGGTAAACAGCAGAGGGATATCTTGCAGCGCCTTGCGGATTTCCGCCAGCGCCGCCAGTACCTGGGTCATTTCTCTGACCTGGGTGAAATGATCGACGCGCCATTCGATAATATCGGCGCCAGCGGTAGCCAGAGCCTGAGCGTTACGCTGCAGCTCATCAAGGGTTTTGCCGATCAGCGGGACGCAAATTAAGGTTTCCCCTTCCTGGAAGGTGATGTTCTTTACTGTTACTGCATTTGTCATGTAGGTATCCATTATTGTTCTCGTTAAACCTCAGGCGGTAGCTGCGGTGCGGGAGACTTTCAGCGCCGCGCGAGCCTGAAGTTGACGATAGCCGATGTACAGGGCGATCACAAAGCCGATAACGGCGATCAGGAAATCAAACCACATAATGCTGGCAATGCTGATTTGCGAAAGCTTTGCGGTGATCAGCGGGATCGTGAAGCTGGCGATACTGCCGGCGGTATAGAAGATCCCCGTGGCCTTACCTTTGCCGTTCGGGAAGCTCATTGCCATGATCGTCGCGCCTAGCTGTAGCACTCCGCCGGCGGCGGCGAAACCGATGACAAAGGCGAAACCGGTCACCATCATTGGCGTCGGGAACAGGCACACCAACAGCAGTGAGACCATCGACAGACAGGTATAGATGATCATTGCCATCGCCGAGCTGAATACCTCTTTGACGAAGGCGGCGGTTACGAAGACGCAAACCAGCGAACCGACGGTATAGATACTCAGCAGCTTGATCGCCGAGGCGTAAGGCATGCCGACCACGAACTGACCGTACTGCGCGAGCCACTGACTCACCAGATAAAAGGTCGCCATACCGATGTAGCCGTACAGGGTAAAGATCACCATATCCAGCTTGTTGGCCTGAGGCTTAGCGGAAGCCCCTGCCTGCGCTGCCGGAGTTTCCTCTTTTTTGGCCGCCTGGCTATCGGGGAACGGCATTTTCAGCAGATAGAGCGCGCTTAGCACAAACAGTGCTGCTGCAATGACGAACGACCAGCCGAACCACAGGTTCGCCCATATCAGCAGGCTGATAATAAACGGCAGCAGGAACTGCCCGGCGGATACGAAGGCTTTGATGAGCACGTTGGCGCGGCTGGCGGAGTGCGGGAAAGATTCCATCAACGCCGGATACGTACCGGAGTCGAGGAAGCTATTCGCGAGGCCGGCCATAATGCCGAACACGTAGGCCAGATAGATATTTTTGGTCAGCAGGATGCCGACGAAAAAGATCAGGTAGCTGAGGATCCCGAGATAGATAAAGGGCTTACGGCCAAAGCGATCCGACAAAAAGCCGGTCACGATCGTCGCTAATTTACCGATACCCAACGAGGAGATAACGATCGATACGCCAGCAGCGTCTGTTCCCCACTGTTCCTGAAGATGAGCCATGTTGAGGGTGATTAAAAGCACCCCCATGCCGTGAATCAGGTAGTTGAGATACAGCCCTGCCGCGGTAGGGATGTATTTGTTTTTCATCGCTCGCCTCTTAGAACAGGATGCTTTTGATGTAGTCAACCGGCATCTCTTTACCTGTCCAGATTTCGAACGCTCGCGCGCCCTGCCACAGCATCATCCCCAGGCCATTGAGAGTACGGCAGCCTTTTTTCTCCGCCACTTCCAGCAGATGGGTTTTACGC
This sequence comes from uncultured Klebsiella sp., assembly GCA_902490055.1. Lineage (GTDB taxonomy): Bacteria > Pseudomonadota > Gammaproteobacteria > Enterobacterales > Enterobacteriaceae > Klebsiella. The sequence goes on from CABUCP010000276.1 coordinate 2,228, forward strand.
GGGTTGTAAACGACGTCGGAGACGATCAGATCCGGGCGCAGGAAGCTGTCGTTTGGCAGCAGCATCTGGCCTTCGAACGGTTTCATGCCGACGCCGGTGGCGTTGGTGAGGATCACGCTGTCGTCAATTTCGGCGCGCAGTTTGTCATGATCGTCGAGATCAAAAAGGTGGATCTCGCAGTTGGTGTTGTCGCGGATCTTGGCGACGGTTTGCTCGGCATTGGCGAAGAACTTGTCTTTGCGGTTGAAGATCGAGATGGCTTTCACGCCGTCCAGTGCCGCCTGCACGCTGATGGCGGTAGCTGCGCCGCCGGCGCCGAGGATGGTCATCTTTTTACCGATGATATCAATGCCGGCCTCCGACAGCGCGCGCATATAACCGGTACCATCGGTGATGTGGCCGGTTAATACGCCGTTATCGTTAACCACGGTGTTGACCGCACCGACCAGTTGCGCCGCCGGCGAGAGTTTGTCGAGATACTGACAAATCTCGGTTTTATTCGGCATGGAGACGTTGTAGCCGCGCAGCTTCAGGGCGCGGAAGCCCTGGACGACATCTTTCAGCTCCTGATTATCCACCTCGAATGCCAGATAGGCGTAGTCGAGGCCCAGATGCGCAAAGGCTTCGTTATGCATCGTGGGCGACATGCTGTGACGAATCGGAGTCGCGATTAAGCCAATCAGTTCGGTGTGACCGGTGATACGTTCTGCCATGATAAAATCCTCAATAAGTTAAAAATGGAATCTGTTGCGCTTCGCGGTGACCGAGTACGCCCATGTCTTCGAGGATCTCGAGTACGTTGCGCCCTTCACGCACGCCGTCGATGATTCGTCGGGCCATCAGGCTGTCGCCGATATTCATGACTTTTACGTTGTTGGCGGCGGCCCATTGGGCGATTTCATCGAGACCGGCACGGTTGGCGCGCATTCCCAGGCATACAAAGCCGTAGTCGAAAGGAATGTCGAAGGTGTCATCGGCGTGATTAACGGTAAAGCGGTCCGGAGCTACGGCGACCAGCCGCGTTTGCATATGCTGTTCCACCTGGTGTTCTTCCAGCATGGTCAGCATTGCGTTTTTAGTAATGATGTCGAGGTCCTGTCCCGGCGCGTCCTGCATTTCAATCAGCACCGTTTCCGCGCCGCGGGCGGAGAAGTATTCGATAACGTCCAGGCCGACGGCGCCGCCGCCTACCACGACAATGCGTTTGCCTGCGGCATCGGCGAAGGTGTCGAGATGGTCAATCATCCCGGTGATTGAGAACAGGCGGCCACCCTCGACGTCAATGTTTTCACGCAGGCCGTTAATTGGCGGCAGCAGGGGAGTAGAGCCGGTGGCGTTGACGATAAGCTGCGGCTGCAGCGCGGCAACCGCATCGACGTCGGCGCGTTTACCTACCTGCAGCATCAAATTGCTCAGCGTAGAGAGGCGGTTTTTCATAAACTGCGGGAAATCGGCAATACGCTTTTTCTCCGGCAGCAGCGCAATGGTGCTGGCGAGGCCGCCAACGTGGCTTTTCTCTTCCAGAAGCCAGGTATTGCAGCCGACTTCCGCGGCGGTGCAGGCGGCTTCCATCCCGGCGGTACCGGCGCCAATCACTACAACGTTGGTTTCCCGTGAGACGCGCTGCTGCTTATAGGCGTCGCCGTGGATGATGTCCGGGTTGATTGAGCAGCGCAGCGGGCGAGAGCGGGCGATGCGGTGATCCGCGCAGCCGATATTGCAGGAGATGCATTTACGCATCAGGCGTTCGTTGCCGCTTTGTACTTTCTGCACCCATTCCGGTTCGGCGATCAGCCCGCGACCGATGGCGATCAGGTCGGCATCGCCGGTGGCGAGGATATCTTCAGCGACTTGCGGCGAGCGGATGTTGCCGGCGATAACCGTCGGCTTATGGAATTTGTCGCGCACCGCGCGGGAAAGATAGCGTTTCCAGCCGTCCTCCAGCGACATCTGATCGATTTGCAGATTCAGGTTATCGTTCTGCGCGGCGGAGACGTTGATGATGTCGACTTTGTCCTGACACAGTTCAAGGATGCGCAGCGAGTCTTCCAGGGTGTTGCCGCCCTTTAAGAAGTCGTCGGCGCTGATGCGCAGGCTTATTGGGAAACGCGGGCCGACGCAGGCGCGAACCTTATCGACAATCAGGCTTAAAATACGCGTACGGTTTTCTACGCTGCCGCCAAACTCATCGGTGCGCTTATTAAATAATGGCGATAAGAACTGGCTAATCAAATAGGAGTGGCCGGCGTGAATTTCTACGCAATCAAAACCAGCGCGGCGTACGCGTTCGGCGGCGTCGCCAAATTTTGCCACCGCATGATAAATTTCTTCATGCGTCATCGGGCGCGGAATATTACCGTGCTTTTTGGATGGCGTTCTGGAAGCGGAAAGCGGCGTCTGTCCGTTAAGACGATATGCATATGCCGAAGCGCCGGCGTGATTGAGCTGAATCGCCACGCAGGCGCCGTGCTTATGAAGGGTTTCGGTTAATTTAAATAAGCGCGGAATATATTGATCGTTGTCGATGCGCAGCTGGGTGGTGCCGTTGGAAGCGAAAGGAAAATCGATGCAGATGTTTTCCACGGTAATGAGCCCGGTTCCGCCCTTGGCGCGCAGTTCATAGTATTCAAGCTGTTCCTGCGAGACTTCGCCGTTCAGGGTAGCCATGTTGGTGCCCATCGGCGGCATGATAATGCGGTTTTTTAGTGTCATCCCGTTAATAGTTAGCGGGCTGAAAAGGTGAGGGTAGTGGCTCATTTATGCTCTCCACGACGACGACCGGCGGCCAACCGTAAGAACGTGGGCTCCGTGACGTATCTAAAGTTAATATTTCTCTATCTGGAAAGATAACGAGCTGGGGAAGGGAA
>CABUCP010000277.1 GCA_902490055.1 uncultured Klebsiella sp.
CAGCGTGGTGAATAAGTTAACCCCAGGTCGCACGGACTGTAGGCCGGATAAGGCGCAGCCGCCATCCGGCGTAAAGCGGCTCCTGAACCGCGGATATTGCCCGGCGGCGCTGCGCTTGCGCGGGCCTACGGACCGGGTCCATAGGCAAGTTTCTTGTTGTATGTAGATACTGTGAACGCCGCTACCCGGGATTTTCCGCTTAGCTGTGGGTCAAAAAGCGGGCCAGACGCTGTTGCAGCAGGCGGTTTTCGCGGGTCAGCCGCGCATTCTCATCCAGCAGCGTTAGCGCCACCGCGATCCCCGGCCAGTCCAGCTCCAGCTCGTTACGCAGGCGCACCGCGCGATGCACAATCGTCACCGCGCTGTCGTCAAACAGCCAGGCTTCAGCCTGCGGCTGGTGTGGCTCAATCATCCCTAAGCCGACGATCTCCGTCAGCTCCTCTTCCGATACCCCGGTGCGCAGGCATAATTCGGTAATGGTAAACGTCACTGTTACTGTCGCCATTAGGCTTTCCCCCATGTCTTACGCGGATCGAAGCTGGCTTCGCTTTCGGCGAGCTGCTGCCAGAGCTCACGCGCTTTTTCATCTGGTTTTGGCGGCATGACAATTTTGATGACGGCGAACAGATCGCCGGTGTGGTTTTTGCTCACCAGCCCTTTGCCCTTGATGCGTAGCCGTTGCCCCGCCTGGCTACCCGCTGGAATGGTCAGCAGGATGCTCTCTTTCAGCGTCGGTACCGTGACCCTGGCCCCCAGCGCGGCTTCCCACGGCGCCAGCGGCAGGACGATTTCCAGATTATGACCGTTGATGTCGAAGAGCGGATGCGGCGCGATATGAATCACCAGCCACAGATCGCCGTTCGGGCCGCCGTTTTCGCCCGGCGTCCCCTGACCTTTCAGGCGAATACGCTGACCGTCGCTGACCCCGGCCGGAATTTTCACATTCAGCGTTTTCGGCGTTTCGCTCTCAACCATGCCGAAGACGTTATAAACCGGCAGCTTGTAGCTGATGGTACGGGTCTGCTCGGCTAAGGTTTCTTCGAGGAAGACCGCAACCTCGATTTCTAAATCGTGGCCGCGTTCGGCGCGCTGGCGGCGGGCATGGTGCGCCTGCTGGCCGAACATCGAGGAGAAGATATCGTCGAAGTCCTGCTGACTGTAGCTCTGCTCGTGAGCGTGTTGCTGCTGGTTGAACTGTGGATCGTTGCGGTGCTGCCAGAGCTGATCGTACTCGGCGCGCCGCTGATCGTCTTTGAGAACCTCCCATGCTTCGGCGAGATCTTTAAATTTGGCTTCGGCATCGGTTTCTTTGCTGACGTCGGGGTGATATTTACGAGCCAAACGGCGGTAGGCGGTCTTGATCGTCTTCAGATCGTCCGTTGGCTTAACCCCAAGAATGGTGTAATAATCCTTTAATTCCATGGTGTTATCTCATTTATGCTCAAAAATCTGGTCACAGAATCCCTGGATCAGGCGCTCTATTAAGCGTAGGGCAAACGAGCAACAGCGGCGGGGAAAAGTGAGGAAAACTTGACGCCGTCGGGGTTGACGGCGTCCGGCGGGTTATTCTGCGGAGCCAGGACGATAATTGCGCCGCAGCCCTTCCAGAAGCACCAGCGCCGCGCCGACGGCGCCGGCAATAAAATGCAGGTAATCCGGGGCGTTGGGGAACAACTGAATAAGGGTCGGGTCGGTCACCAGCATTGAACCGGCAATCCAGCCGATTAACGCGCCGCCGAGCAGCACCACCGCAGGGAAGCGAGTGAGGATCGCCAGCACCAGCTTGCTGCCCGCGACGATAATTGGAATGCTGATCAGCACGCCCAACGCCACCAGTAGCAGATGGCCTTTACCAGCGGCGGCGACGGCCAGTACGTTATCCAATGACATAATCACATCGGCGACGGTGATGGTAACGGCGGTGCGCCACAGACTGCTGGAGCTGTCGATATCGCTCTCTTCTTCCTGGTTGGCGACCAGCTTGATGCCAATCCACAGCAGCAGTAGCGCGCCGACGATTTTCAGCCACGGCAGCGACAGCAAATAAATCGCCACCGCCAACAGCGCGACCCGGGCGATAATCGCGCCGAGAGTACCGATAACAATCGCTTTGCTGCGCAGATGCGTTGGCAGCTTGCGGCAGGCCATGGCGATGACCACCGCGTTATCGCCGCCTAATAGCAAATCAATTGCGATAATTTGCAGCAAAACGGCGAAGTCCCACTGACTTAATATTTCATTCATGCCCGACTCGTATTGCGAAAAACATCGATCTACAAAGATGGGCGCAGGGTACTCTCGTTGGCGGCGCCTGACTACCCTTGCAGCCGTAGGGGTAAATCCCGTGTCTGACAAATAAAGTTACGAATCAATGCATAGACTGACAATGTTTCGTCCGCAAAGGATGATATTTTGTGCGATTAGGCTCACCTGCCGTCTACTTTATCGTAAGGACTTTTCAATATGTCTGGCTTCAAGAATGTACTTATTCTCGCCCTGGCGGGCGCTTCCCTGCTGCCGGCGCTGGCCAGCGCCGCTGACGCGCCTGCCGCGACGTTCACCCCGGAACAGGAAGCGCGTATCGGCAAAATCGCCGCTGATTACTTAGTCGCCCATCCGGAAGTGCTATTGCAGGCCAGCCAAAAGCTGCAGCAAATTCAGGCTCAGCAGCAGGCCAGCGCCGCGACTCAGGCGGTTCTCAAGAACGCCGATAAGCTGACGCAGGATAAGGCCACCCCGACCTACGGCCCGGCTAACGGTAAAGTCACCGTTATCGAGTTCTTCGATTATCAGTGCATCTACTGTAGCCGCCTGGCGCCGGTGATGGAGCAGGTGATCAAAGACCATCCGCAAACGCGCTTCGCCTTCAAAGAGTGGCCGATTTTCGGCAGCCGCTGGGAAACCTCGCTGGAGGCGGCAAAAACCGGTATGCAGATTTATCAGCAGAAAGGCGCAGAAGCCTATCTGACCTATCACAACGGTATTTACGCCACCGGGCATAACGAAGGCAAACTGACGGCGGCGGATATCCAGCAACAGGCGAAAAAGGTCAACTTTGATGCCAAAAAAGCGGCTGACGTTGAGCCTGCGCTGGAAAACATCAACCAGCTGGCGCAGGAAATTGGCTTAAGCGGCACGCCTGGCGTGATTGTAATGCCGACCACCGGCGCGACCGAAGCGACGATTACCGTCTTCCCTGGACTGGCGGATAAAGCCTCGCTGGATGCGGCGATCAAGAAAGCCGGCGGGCAGTAATCCTCCCGCTCCGCAAGATGAAAGGCCGCAAGCGATGCGGCCTTTTTTGTGGCGCTAATTAGCGTTCGTCTTCCTCGTCCGGGTTAATTTTCAAATCAATGATTCTGCCAATCTGATCGTGGTAAACCGTCAGCAGGTTGTATTGGCTCATCTCGGAAATGATTTGCGGCGCAATATTAAAGCTCTCCGCCAACTCCTCATGGCGCAGCGAAGCCATACTACCGTGCCGCCGGGCGTTATAGCGGCGCAGATTGTACTGATACCACAAGATCAGCAGCCAACCGTTGATGGCCGCCACCAGTAAATAGACCAATACGGTATTAAACGACGCAATAATCGCCTCCCAGCTGTCGTTGCCGCGCTCGGTAAACTGCATCAGCAGGTTGGCATACAGGAAAAAGGCAAAGCCGGCCCAGGCGATGGCGGTCAGGATGCCATCAAAGATCCGCGGCAGCATGCGGTGCTCGGTTAATATCAGGGTTTGTTCGTTCATGACATTCTTCCTTTACCTCTATCCGGGCTGACCCAGCGAGCCCTGGCGCGTTTACGTTTCAACATCACTTTCGGGAAAGCGACGATGGTGGTCAGCAGACCAATCATCCAGTACACCATCGGGAACCAGATCACCCAAAACAGTGAACCGGCGACGCCGCGTTCATAGCGCCGTTCGATATACAAACTGGCGATAAACTGCAGTAGACACATCACCCCCAACAGCAGCCCGGTAAACTCCGGCGGAAACAGGCTGCGGACGGTCAGGTTTTCCGGTAGCGGCGCAAAATGGCTGGCGATGAACAGAAAAATAGTGACTGCATAGGCAAAGGCCCACAGCGTGGAGAGGGCATATTCAAGAAATAGCGGCCACATCCGATGATGCTCCCAGCGAAACAGGCGGCGCAGGTTCACCAGGAACACCTCGGCGCCGCCCTGCGCCCAGCGCAGGCGCTGCTTCCATAATCCTTTCAGCGTTTCCGGCATCAGGATCCAGCACAGCGCTCGCGGCTCAAAGAAAATCGCCCAGTGGCGTAGCTGCAGTTTCCAACTGATATCAATGTCTTCGGTGATCATATCCGGGCTCCAGTAGCCAACGTCGGCCAGCGCCTGACGACGAAAGGCGGCAATCACTCCGGAGACGGTAAACACCCGGCCGTAAATACGCTGGGTGCGCTTAATCAGCCCGATTATCGAAGAGAACTCGCCGACCTGAATACGGCCGATCAGCGTCGAGCGGGTACGAATACGCGGGTTACCGGTGACTGCGCCGACATGGGGGTATTGAATCAGCGGCGCGACCAGATAGGCCGCCGTATCGCGGTCAAGCAGAGCATCGCCGTCGATACAGACCAGTAAATCCCCGCGCGCGGCGGCGGCGCCGGCCTTTAGCGCCACCGCTTTTCCCTGGTTTTCGGCCAGGTGAATGACCCGCAGCAGGGCGTACTCTTCCGCCAACTGGTTGAGCACCCTGGCGGTATCATCGGATGAACCGTCGTTGATAGCGATGACTTCAATATGGCGATAACGCTGCGCCAGCGCGGCTTCAATGGTTTCGCGGGCGTTTTTCTCCTCGTTAAAACAGGGAATTAAAATGGAGATCAGCGGATTGCCCGCCAGCTCCGGCGGCGGGGTCTCTTTGCCCCACGACCAGTGGCGCTCCAACTGAAACCAGAAGTAGAGCCCGCCGGTTATCCACAGCACCGACATAAACAGCGGCCAGAAGAAGACGAAATCGAGTATCAGCTCTCCGGTAAAAACGGCGGCCACGCCCAGCGGTAGCCCGAAAACCAGGCATAGAATCGAAAATGCGATAATGCGATCAGTCATTGTTGGGGTACCA
>CABUCP010000278.1 GCA_902490055.1 uncultured Klebsiella sp.
CATCGCTTTCGCGAAGACTTCGATTTGATGCAGGATCTGGGCATGAACTGCTACCGTTTCCAGATAGCCTGGAGCCGCGTTTGCCCCGAGGGGGACGGTGAGTTCAATGAAGAAGGGATCGCGTTCTATCACCAGTTCATTGATGAGCTTATTGCCCGCGGTATCGAGCCAATGATCTGCTTGTATCACTTCGATATGCCGCTTTCGCTGGCGGAGCGTTACAACGGCTTTACCGACCGCCGGGTGATGGATGCTTTTATCCGCTACGGCCAGAAAATGATCGACTGCTATGGCGATAAGGTGAAGTACTGGCTGACCTTTAATGAACAGAATCTGTACCATTCGCCGGAAGCCTTCCTGATCACCGGTTATCTGCGCGGTGAGAAAACGCTGCGTGAGCTCTATCAGATCCAGCATCATGTGATGATGGCGCACGTCCATCTGACCCACTACCTGCACCAGGCAAAACCGCAGTGCCTGATGGGCGGGATGCTTGCCCATGCGCTGGTCTACCCGGCAACCTGCAAGCCGCGCGATATTCTTTGCGCCCAGCAGCTGGACGAGTTTTTAAACCAGAATCTGCTGCGCGCCTATGCGGGTGAGGGCTACAGCCCGGAAGTCATGCACTTTGTCGCCCGCGAAGGGTTTGACGATATCTATCGCGCCGAGGATCTCGCGCTGATGGCGACGGTGAAGGTCGATTACCTGGCATTCAGTTACTACGCCAGCCGCGCGCTCGATAGCGATGCCATTCCGCCGGGGACGGCGGTGAACAACTATATGCTATTCGGTAACCAGGATAACCCGTACCTGAAAGCGACGGAATGGAACTGGCAGATCGATCCGCTGGGCTTTCGCATGATCATCACCCGCTATTACAACGACTGGCGTCTGCCGGTGTTCCCGATTGAAAACGGCATTGGGGTGATCGAATCCTGGGATGGTGAAAACCCGATTGCCGATGATTACCGCATTGCCTACCACCGTGACCACATTAACGCCATGAAAGCGGCAATGTTTGAGGACGGGGCACAGGTGATAGGCTACCTCGGCTGGGGATTAATCGATATGGCGTGGTGTACGTCAATCGTGAAAACCACGATTTGAAAGACCTCAAACGGGTACCGAAGAAAAGCTACGCCTGGCTGAAGCGGGCTATTCACAGCAACGGCGAAGAGATGTAACCACCCAGCGGCGGGTAGTTGGTGTATGCTGCCCGCCAGCCACTCACAGAATGTAAAAGGACCGGGGAATGACGGCGAAGTATCTGAATATCGCGCGGGAAATTAAAAAGCGGATCATCAGCCAGCAGTACCCTTCCAGCGAGCCGTTACCCGATCAATTCGCGCTGGCGGCGGAATTCAACACCAGCCGGATGACCATTCAGCAGGCGATGCGCCAACTGATAGTTGAAGGGCTTATCTACACCCGCAAAGGGCAGGGTACCTTCGTGCGCAAAAATTTCCTTCAGCTCTCGCAGTGGGAGCTGCCGGGTAGCGACTATTTCGGCGCCACCAAAACCTGGGAACATCTTGGTGAGGTACAAAGCGAGGTGGTGCGCTTCGAGCTGCGTTTCCCCAGCGAGAAGGAGCAAAGCTCTCTGCTGATTGACGCCGATGCGCCGGTATATGACTTTGTCCGCCTGCGGCTGCTAAACGGCGAGCCGGTTTCGCTGGATTTAACGGTCATGCCGGTGGCGTTGGTGCCGGGGTTGAATAAAGGTCATCTTGCAAGCTCGGTGTTTCGCTACGTGCAGGAGACGCTGGGGCTGAAGCTGATGGGGTCTTATCGCGTGGTGCGGGCGATGAAGCCGGATGCGCTGGATAAATTACACCTCAACTGCGAGCCCACCGACCCGGTACTGGAAGTTGAGCAGGTGATCTACCTGGAGGACGGTACGCCGCTTGAGTATGCGCACTGCCATTATCGTTACGATCATGGCGGGGTTATTCTGGTGAATAACGGTTAGTCCGGAAGCTCCCCCTGCTGGCGCGCAGATAAAAAAACGGCGGGCATCAGGCCCGCCGTTTTCATGTGGTTGCTGAACTTAGTTCAGGCGCACCGGCATACCGGAGCGGTTCTGAATCGCCTGATCCATCACGCTCTGGTCAACGTCAGACTGGCTGGTCACTGCCTGCACCGCTTGGGTCAGGCTAATCGGCACGATTTCGCCGCCTTTAAACTGCGCTTCGGTGGTCGACAGCGGGTTGTGAACTTCGACGTAGCGGCTACCGTCCGGCTCGGTGGTGGCTTTAACCGGCTCGTCAATAAACTGGACGCGGGTGCCGACCGGCACGCTATCGAACAGGAATTTGATATCTTCGTTACGCAGACGCACGCAGCCGTGGCTTACGCGCAGGCCGATACCGAAGTTGGCGTTGGTGCCGTGGATGGCATACAGACGGCCGATATACAGCGCGTACAGCCCCATCGGGTTATCCGGGCCAGCCGGTACAACCGCCGGCAGCGGGTTGCCTTCAGCTGCGTATTCGGCGTGCATTTTCGCCGTCGGGGTCCAGGTCGGGCCCGCTTTTTTACGTTCAACTTTGGTGGTCCAGTTGATCGGCGTATCTTTACCTAACTGGCCGATACCGATCGGCAGCACGATGACGGTATTGGTGCCTTTCGGGTAGTAGTACAGACGCATCTCGGCGCTGTTGATGACAATACCTTCATGCACGGTGTCCGGCAGAATCAGCTGCTGCGGGATGTTAAGGACGGTGCCGCCTTTCGGCAGGTAGGTATCTACCCCCGGGTTCGCTTCCAGCATGTTGGACAGACCCATCTGGTATTTGGCAGCGAAATATTCCAGTGGCTGTTTATTGTCGTCTGGAATAGTGATGACCTGATTCTGGCCAATCAGACGGCTGCCGTCGGTCGGCAGAGGATACGTGACAGCTGAAGCTGTGTTGCAAAAGCCCACGATGGCGAAGGCTGCCGCTAAGAGTGTCGATAATTTCATATTCTTCATGTCGTGCGCGGTGTCAACGCCACACGGGCCTTGTTAGATAATCAGATAGTAGATGGGAGCGCATTATATGTGCTTTCCGACAAACAGGTAAATCAGATGTGTACGAAATCACAATTTTTTCCTGTTGCTAATAGTGTAGTGCGCTGAATGTCGCTTTCGCGGCAAATCGTGTTGTGAGCTAAAGCCGTGCTACTCTGCCAGCAGACGGGCCTGAAGCGCCTCTCGCGCCTGCGGCGTCAGGCGATATTCCTGCTCCAGCCAGACGTTAACGTTGCCGTAACGCTGCTCAATGCTGGAAAGCGCAGCGGCAAGATAGGACTCCTGGACGGTCATGATCGCGGCTAGATTATTATGCCCGTGTTCGTTAAGCCCTTCACCAAAGGTCTCAAGCAGAAAGCCCTCGACCTGGGCCAGCATTCCCTGGGTCAGCAGGTACTCTTCCATCACCGTATTGCGATCGCAGCCGAGCGCAAACAGAGTTAAGGCGCAGCCGACGCCGGTGCGGTCTTTGCCCACCGCGCAGTGCTGCAGGAGCGCGCCGTCGAAGGGCTCCATTAGCCACTGGGTCAGTTGGCGATAGGCGGCGTTGTCAAACGGCAGCTGGCGGTAGAGCTGCAGCATAAACTGCTCGCCGTCCATCGCGTTCAGCATCGCGGCGTTAAACTCGGTGACCTTGGCATTGACGTCGCTGGCAAGCGGATTGGCCGGGGCGTTGAGATAAAAGGCTTCGCTATTCAGGCGGTCGGGGCTGCGGTTGACCTCGACCGGATCGCGATAATCCAGCACCCGGCTCAGCGGAATGGTGCTGAGATGACTGAGATCGTCGACGGTCATGTTGTGCAGCGAACCGGAGCGCAGCAGTTTCCCCGGTCGTACGCGACGGCCGTCGGCGGCGCGTTGACCGCCAAGGTCGCGGAAGTTGATGCCGCCTTGAAGCGCGATAAATGCAGGATGCGAGGTGCGGGTAGTCATAAATTCCCTCTGAATTACGGATAGTTATTATGCATTAGCAATCGGTCATTTTGCGGTAAAACCCTGACCATAACATAGTTACCGGCGAGCTTTTTACCGCAGACCGTGAAAAGTGAACCATTTGCTGGCATAATGTCTGGTTCATCACATCCCTCATTTTCTATTTTCAGGATATCCTCGTGCTAGTATCCAGCAACGTCACCATGCAGTTTGGCAGTAAGCCGCTGTTTGAAAACATCTCCGTCAAATTTGGCGGCGGCAACCGCTACGGCCTGATTGGCGCCAACGGCAGCGGCAAATCCACCTTTATGAAGATCCTCGGCGGCGATCTTGAGCCGACGCTGGGCAACGTTTCTCTCGACCCGAACGAGCGCATCGGTAAGCTGCGTCAGGATCAGTTCGCCTTCGAAGAGTTCACCGTGCTGGATACGGTTATCATGGGCCACGGCGAGCTGTGGGAAGTGAAACAGGAGCGCGATCGCATCTACGGCCTGGCCGAAATGAGCGAAGAAGACGGATATAAAGTCGCTGACCTGGAAGTGACCTACGGCGAAATGGACGGCTACTCGGCGGAAGCGCGCGCAGGCGAGCTGCTGCTCGGCGTGGGCATTCCGGTTGAGCAACATTACGGCCCGATGAGCGAAGTCGCGCCGGGCTGGAAATTGCGTGTCCTGCTGGCGCAGGCGCTGTTCTCAAACCCGGATATCCTGCTGCTCGATGAACCGACGAACAACCTCGACATCGATACTATTCGCTGGCTGGAGCAAGTGCTGAACGAACGCGACAGCACCATGATCATCATTTCGCACGACCGTCACTTCCTGAACATGGTTTGCACCCACATGGCGGATCTCGATTACGGCGAACTGCGTGTGTATCCGGGTAACTACGACGAGTATATGACCGCGGCCACTCAGGCGCGCGAACGTCTGCTGGCCGATAACGCCAAGAAAAAGGCGCAAATTGCCGACCTGCAATCGTTTGTTAGCCGCTTTAGCGCCAACGCCTCTAAATCGCGCCAGGCGACCTCTCGCGCCCGTCAGATTGATAAAATTAAGCTCGATGAGGTTAAAGCCTCCAGCCGTCAGAACCCGTTCATTCGCTTCGAGCAGG
>CABUCP010000279.1 GCA_902490055.1 uncultured Klebsiella sp.
TCCACACGTATCCAGCACGAAATAATATGCAAAAGTTTGATACCAGGACCTTCCAGGGCCTGATCCTGACCTTACAGGATTACTGGGCTCGTCAGGGCTGCACCATTGTTCAACCACTGGACATGGAAGTCGGCGCCGGCACATCCCACCCAATGACCTGCTTACGCGCATTGGGTCCAGAGCCAATGGCGACTGCCTACGTGCAGCCATCCCGTCGCCCGACCGACGGTCGCTATGGCGAAAACCCGAACCGTTTACAGCACTATTACCAGTTCCAGGTGGTGATTAAGCCTTCTCCGGACAACATTCAGGAGCTGTACCTCGGGTCTCTGAAAGAGCTGGGTATGGATCCGACTATCCACGATATCCGCTTCGTAGAAGATAACTGGGAAAACCCGACGCTGGGCGCCTGGGGCCTGGGCTGGGAAGTGTGGCTGAACGGTATGGAAGTGACGCAGTTTACTTACTTCCAGCAGGTCGGCGGCCTGGAGTGTAAACCGGTCACCGGCGAGATCACCTACGGTCTCGAACGTCTGGCGATGTATATCCAGGGCGTAGACAGTGTATACGATCTGGTCTGGAGCGACGGCCCGCTGGGTAAAACTACCTACGGCGACGTGTTCCATCAGAACGAAGTGGAACAATCCACCTACAACTTTGAATACGCCGATGTGGACTTCCTGTTCACCTGCTTTGAGCAGTACGAGAAAGAAGCGCAGCAGTTGCTGGCGCTGGACACTCCGCTGCCGCTGCCAGCCTATGAGCGTATTCTAAAAGCCGCCCATAGCTTCAACCTGCTGGATGCGCGTAAAGCCATTTCGGTCACCGAGCGTCAGCGCTACATTCTGCGCATTCGTACCCTGACCAAAGCAGTGGCAGAAGCTTACTATGCTTCCCGTGAAGCCCTTGGCTTCCCGATGTGCAACAAAGATAAATAAGAGGCGGCCATGTCTGAGAAAACTTTCCTGGTGGAGATCGGCACCGAAGAGCTGCCACCAAAAGCACTGCGCAGCCTGGCTGAATCCTTCGCTGCTAACTTTACTGCGGAACTCGACAACGCTGGCCTCGCGCACGGCGCCGTCGAGTGGTTCGCCGCGCCGCGCCGCCTGGCGCTGAAAGTGACGAATCTGGCCGCCTCCCAGCCGGATCGCGAAGTTGAAAAACGCGGCCCGGCAATCGCCCAGGCGTTTGATGCCGAAGGTAAACCGAGCAAAGCGGCTGAGGGCTGGGCGCGCGGCTGCGGTATCACCGTCGATCAGGCCGAGCGTCTGACCACCGACAAAGGCGAGTGGCTGCTGTATCGTGCCCACGTGAAGGGCGAAAGCGCGCCAACGCTGCTGCCGAACATGGTTGCAACCTCGCTGGCGAAGCTGCCTATCCCTAAACTGATGCGTTGGGGCGCTTCTGACGTCCACTTCGTACGTCCGGTTCACACCGTGACCCTGCTGCTGGGCGATCAGGTTATCCCGGCGACTATTCTGGGTATCGCTTCCGACCGTATTATTCGCGGCCACCGTTTTATGGGCGAGCCGGAGTTCACCATCGACAATGCCGACCAGTATCCGCAGATTCTGCTGGAACGCGGTAAAGTGATGGCCAACTACGCCGAACGTAAAGCCAAAATCAAAGCGGACGCTGAAGCAGCGGCGCGTAAGATTGGCGGTAACGCTGACCTGAGCGAAAGCCTGCTGGAAGAAGTCACCTCGCTGGTGGAATGGCCGGTGGTGCTGACGGCGAAGTTTGAAGAAAAATTCCTCGCGGTGCCGTCTGAAGCGCTGGTTTACACCATGAAGGGCGACCAGAAATACTTCCCGGTCTATGATAACGACGGCAAACTGCTGCCGAACTTTATCTTCGTCGCTAACATCGAGTCGAAAGACCCGCAGCAGATCATCTCCGGTAACGAGAAGGTCGTTCGTCCGCGTCTGGCCGATGCCGAGTTCTTCTTCAATACTGACCGCAAAAAACGTCTGGAAGACAATCTGCCGCGTCTGGAAACCGTGCTGTTCCAACAGCAACTGGGGACCCTGCGTGACAAGACCGATCGCATTCAGGCGCTGGCAGGCTGGATTGCCGAACAAATTGGCGCTGACGTTAACCACGCAACCCGCGCGGGCCTGCTGTCGAAGTGCGACCTGATGACCAACATGGTTTTCGAGTTCACCGACACCCAGGGCGTGATGGGCATGCATTACGCACGCCATGATGGCGAAGCGGAAGACGTCGCCGTCGCGCTGAACGAGCAGTACCAGCCGCGCTTTGCCGGCGATGCGCTGCCGTCTAATCCGGTTGCCTGCGCGGTGGCTATTGCCGATAAGATGGATACCCTGGCGGGTATCTTCGGTATCGGTCAGCATCCGAAAGGCGATAAAGACCCGTTTGCGCTGCGTCGTGCCGCGTTGGGCGTATTGCGTATCATCGTTGAGAAGAACCTGAACCTCGATCTGCAAACGTTGACCGAAGAAGCGGTGCGTCTGTACGGCGAGAAGCTGACTAACGCTAAGGTGGTTGATGAGGTAATCGATTTCATGCTGGGCCGTTTCCGCGCCTGGTATCAGGATGAAGGTTACGGCGTTGACACCATTCAGGCTGTCCTGGCGCGTCGTCCGACTCGTCCGGCGGATTTCGATGCGCGCATGAAGGCGGTATCGCACTTCCGTACCCTGGAAGAGTCCTCGGCGCTGGCGGCGGCAAACAAACGCGTGTCCAACATCCTGGCGAAATCCGACGAGACGCTGAACGATATCGTTCACGCTTCGGTGCTGAAAGAAGCCGCGGAAATCAAACTGGCCGGTAATCTGGTGGTGCTGCGCGACAAGCTGCAGCCGTACTTCGCCGATGGCCGTTATCAGGATGCGCTGATTGAGCTGGCTGCGCTGCGCGAGCCGGTCGATGAGTTCTTCGAGAACGTGATGGTTAATGCCGAAGACAAAGATGTTCGCATCAACCGTTTGACGCTGCTGTCCAAACTGCGCGAACTGTTCCTACAGGTGGCTGATATCTCGCTGCTGCAGTAACTATTTCGTGATAGGTCAAAAGCCTGCCATCCGGCAGGTTTTTTTTCGTCTTATTGCGGTGGTGAAAAAATAATCTTGAAATCCAGGCCCAGCCCTGGCTATCCTATGCCCCGACGAATCCCTCGTCTCACTGGAGCGCGCACGACAAATGAACAAACACGACTGATGAACTTCATGCCTTACCCCGCAGACGCTGCAGGTAGGGGAGTATTGATTTCATTCAGGAGTGCTTATGGCTCATTGCGCCCACACCCCCTCTTTTGTTTTGCATCAGGTCACCTGTCAGTTTGCGACGGGACAGACGCTTTTTGGTCCGCTGAATTTATCGCTGGAACCGTCACTTTGCGGCCTTGTCGGGCGAAACGGCGTCGGTAAGACACGCCTGATGCGCCTGCTGGCGGGCCTTGATTCCCCTTCCGGCGGCCATATCGAACGAGCATCCTCCGTTGCCTGGGTGGCGCAGCAGCCAACCCTCACGGCCTCGACAACCCTTGCTTCTCTGCTAGGCTATGCGCCGGTTTTTGCCGCGCTGACGCGCCTTGAGCACGGGGAAGGATTAGCTGATGACCTCGAATTATTGGATGGCTTTTGGGATCTGCCGGATCGCCTGAGCGCTGCTTTCCGTGAGGCCGAACTCCCGGAATTTGCCGCCGATCGTCCCGCTTCTTTACTCAGCGGCGGCGAGCGTATGAAAGCGCAGCTTTGCGGCGCATTGGTTTCCGGCGCGGATTATTTATTGCTGGATGAGCCCACCAATCACCTCGATCGCCAGGGGCGGGAATGGTTATATCAGCGGCTGGAAAGCTGGCGGGGCGGGGCATTAATCGCCAGTCATGACCGTGAGCTACTGGCGCTGATGCCAAGGATTATCGAACTGACGCCGACGGCGTTGCGCAGCTTCGGCGGTCACTATGCCGACTATCAGCAGCAGCGTGAGGCGGAACAGCAGGCCGCTCGTGCGGCACTGGAGCACGCCGCTTGCGAACGGCGGCGTACCCGCGCGCGGATGCAAAGAGAGCATGACGCCGCCCAGCGGCGCTCGGCCCAGACGCTGCGTACCGTTGATACGCTGAATATCGCTTCTTTCGAGCGCGTGAAGTATAAGGGCGCGGCCAAAGAGCGCCCGGGAACGCTGCGTCGCCAGCACCGTGAGCAACATTGCGGCCTGAATGCCGCCGTGCGGCAGGCGCGGGAACGGGTGGAAGAAGATAATCCGGTGATGTTTACGCTGCCCGGCAGCGAAGTGGCCGCCGGCAAGCAGGTCATGGTGCTGGATTCCCTACAGCTGGCCCATTCACCCACTGCGCCGCTCGATTGGCGCGTGGATGGCCCGATGCGTATCGCGTTAAAGGGGGCGAATGGCTGCGGTAAAACCACCTTGTTGAAAACCCTGATGGGGCTGGAGCCGCCCCTCTCAGGCGACGTCCGGCTGTCGGTCAGCGCGGCCTATCTCGATCAGCATCTAACGCAGCTGGATTTATCGCTATCGGTAATGGCGCACCTGAACTTAGGCGATACTCCGCTGGATGAGGGGATGTTACGCAGCCGTCTGGCGCAGCTGCAGCTCGGGGCGGATAAGGTCCACCTGCCGCTGGCATCATTAAGCGGCGGCGAGCGGTTGAAAGCGGCGCTTGCTTGCGTGCTTTGGCGGCGGGACTCAACCCAGCTGCTGTTGCTGGATGAGCCGACCAACCATCTCGATTTGGCTTCAACGCAGGCGATTGAGAGCGCGCTGGCGGCGTTTCCCGGCGCGATGCTGGTGGTGTCGCATGACGACGCCTTTCTGCAAGGGTTAAAGCTGACCCACTGTCTGGAGTGGCGGGAAACGGGCTGGCATTTTTCCCGGCTTTAAATGTTAAAACAGGCGCCATCTGCTGAAGGCGCCTGTTTACGACAGGTAAAAAAAATCCCCGCCATCAGGCAGGGATTTATAATTCTTAGCGGCTTGAACTTACAGAGAAGTTACGTTGCCAGCTGCCGGGCCTTTAGCGCCGCTTTCGATGGTGAAGGAAACTTTCTGACCTTCGTCCAGGG
>CABUCP010000280.1 GCA_902490055.1 uncultured Klebsiella sp.
TCTACGGCTATGCTTTAGCAGACGCCAATAACGTATCGCGTATTTACCCGCTAACTCTGTGGCAAATAATCGACTCACTTCGCCAGCGGCGCTAAGGGAGGAAATCATGTTCGGCTATAGTCTGACGCGTTTAGGTTTGTTTATCGTGCTGGCCATCATCGCCTGTACCGCCGTGGGTCTTGTCACTTATCTGGTGGTGTCGACTCTCGGGAATTAAATTCGCACGCCGTCATCAATGGGTAAAACAAACACTTTTTTAGCTCTGAGGGGAATACAGTGACCCGTTATTTTTCTCTCATTCCCGTACTTATTTTGACAATCAGCGCCTGCGACCAGAAAACGCCGCAGGTTGAGACTGCGCCGCGAATGGTCAAGGCGGCGGAGGTGGTCGCCGTCGGCGATGCGCAGCAACGCGTCTTCCCTGCACGCATTGAATCCGGGGATTCAACGGAATTATCCTTCAAGCGCGGCGGCCAGGTGGAGTCGCTGGATATTCGCCAGGGTGCCGCGATTCGCGAAGGCCAAACCCTGGCGCGGCTGAACTCGCGGGAGGCCCAGCAGCGGGTTAACGAGCGACAGACCGCCGCGACGCTCGCCCAACGACAATTCGATCGCTTCCAGACTCTGGCGGGGCGCCAGGCTATCTCACAGGCAGAAATGGATGTTCAGCGCGCCAACCGCGACGCAGCCAACGCGGCGCTGAAAATCGCGCGTGAAGAGCTGGCGCAAATGGCGCTGGTGGCCCCTTTTAGCGGTATCGCCGCCGGCGTGACAATCCGCAACCATCAGGTTGTCGCCGCCGGGCAGCCGGTTGTCACCCTGACGCGTACCGATCTGCTGGATGTCGTCTTCAGCGTGCCGGAAAACCTGTTTACCACCCTTGATATACGCAATACGCAATACCGCCCCCTCGTTAAAATTAACGCGATACCGGGCCGCCAGTTTACCGCGCAGTACAAAGAACATAGCGGCAGCAGCGATAACAATACTCTCACCTGGCAGGTGATTTTAACCATGCCGCGCCCGGAAGGTTTTCCCTCGGTGGGCGGAGTCAGCGGCACCGTGACCATCAACCTGGCGAATCTTCCCGCCAGTATCGGACACGAAACGCTGGTGGTGCCGGTCGAAGCCGTTTTCAATCCTGATAATCATCCGCGCAATGAACCCCACGTCTGGGTGATAAAGGGCGACAACAACCAGTTACACCTTGAGGATCGCCAGGTCAGCGTCGGCCAGGTTACCGCACAGGGGGTGGTTATTACTGAGGGGTTAAGCGCGGGTGAACGGGTGGTCGCCGCGGGCGTCAACGAACTACACGCTCAGCAGCCGGTTCGGATCTGGTCGCGTGAACGAGGTTTGTAATGGATATCTCCCGCCAGTTTATTAATAACCCCACTCGCGTCTGGCTGGCTATTTTACTGCTGGGCGTGGGAGGAATCTTCGCGCTGCTGAACATCGGTCGGCTCGAAGACCCGGCGTTTACCATTAAAACCGCGGTGATCATTACGCACTACCCCGGCGCTTCTGCTCAGCAGGTTGAAGAAGAAGTCACGCTGCCGCTGGAAAACGCCCTGCAACAGTTGCCCTACCTCGATAACGTCAGTTCCATTTCTTCAAATGGTTTATCGCAGATCACGGTGAATATCGCCTCGCATTACCACTCCAGCGAATTACCGCAGATTTGGGACGAACTACGGCGACGGGTAGGCGATGCCGGTCGCCTTTTCCCGCCGGGAGTGGCTACGCCGTTTGTGAATGATGATTTCGGCGATGTTTTCGGTTTCTTTTTCGCCGTCTCCGGCGACAGTTTTACCAATCCGGAACTCGTGCGCTATGCCGAACAGCTGCGTCGGGAGCTGATTCTGGTCCCCGGCGTTGGCAAGGTGGCGATTGGCGGCGCCATCCCACAGCAGATCAATATCGATATCTCATTGCCTAAAATGGCCGCCCGCGGCATTACTCTTAATCAGCTCGCGGCAATCCTCAGCCGGCTCAACGTGGTCTCCAACGCCGGGGATATCCGCTCGGGCAGCGAGTCGATCCGCCTGCATCCTACCGGCGAATTTGAAAATATCGATGAACTGAGCGATCTCCTCATCAGCCCTCACGGCGCCAGCGCCGCCACGCGGCTGCGGGATATCGCTACGTTATCGCGCGGGCTGAATGAATCGCCAAACAGTATTTATCACGCTAATGGTCGCCAGGCTATCGCCATGGGGGTCTCTTTTATCCCCGGCGTCAACGTCATTGACGTGGGCCACGCGCTGGAGGCGAAACTGCAGCAGATGGCGGCGGATAAACCCGCCGGTATCAATATTGACCTGTTTTACGATCAGGCGGCGGAAGTCGCGCATTCGGTGAGCGGCTTTATCAGCAACTTCCTGATGGCGCTGGCGATCGTCGTTGGCGTGCTGCTGATTTTCATGGGCGTACGAAGCGGAATAATCATCGCCTTCTCGCTGGCGCTGAACGTGCTCGGCACGCTGCTTATCATGTATCTCTGGGGAATCGAGCTGCAACGGATTTCGCTCGGCGCGCTGATCATCGCCCTGAGCATGCTGGTCGATAACGCGATTGTGATTGTCGAAGGCGTGCTGATTGCGCGCCAGCAGGGTTCTCCGCTGCTCGGCGCCCTCAGCTATGTCATTCGCCGCTCCGCGCTGCCGCTACTCGGCGCGACGGTGATTGCCATTCTCGCCTTCGCGCCGATTGGTCTGTCGCAGGACTCGACCGGCGAGTACTGTAAATCGCTGTTCCAGGTACTATTGATTTCGCTGATGCTTAGCTGGTTTTCCGCGCTGACCATTACCCCGGTGTTGATAAAATGGTGGCTGTTTAAGGGAAACGCCACGCAAGCGGAGCCGAGCGCCGATCCATACGGCGGTGGCTTCTATCGCTGGTATCAGCGGATATTACGCGCCCTGCTGCAGTACAAAAGCGTGACGCTGGTGGTTCTGGTCACGCTCCTTGCCGGCGCAATCTGGGGGTTCGGTTCGGTAAGACAAAACTTTTTCCCCTCCTCAAACACGCCAATTTTCTTCGTCGACCTCTGGCTGCCCTACGGTACGGATATCGCGGCGACGGAAAAAATGGCCAGCGATATCGAACAAACGATTAAAGGCCAGCCCGGAGTCGTCACCACTATCGCCACCATCGGTCAGGGCAGTATGCGCTTTATTCTGACCTACAGCGGCCAACGTCAGTACAGCAACTATGCGCAGATCATGGTGCGCATGGACGACAGGCACAGCATCGCCCCGCTGACGCGTGATATTGACGCCTGGATCGCCCGTCACTATCCACAGGTCAACGCCAGCAGCAAACGCGTTATGTTTGGCCCCTCCGGCGACAGCGCGATTGAAGTCCGTATCAAAGGGCCCGATCCGGATAAACTGCGATTTATCGCCAGCCAGGCGCGCGACATTCTGGCACAGGATCCCGCTACCGATGGCGTACGCACCGACTGGCAGAACCGCAGCAAGGTGATCCGCCCGCAGTATTCGCCGATTGTTGGCCGGGAGCTCGGCGTGGATAAGCAGGATATCGATAATGCCCTCGAGATGAACTTCTCCGGCAGTCGGGTGGGGCTCTATCGTGAAGGCGCCGATCTGCTGCCGGTGGTTGTCCGCCCGCCGCCGGGCGAACGCCAGGATGCCAACCATCTGAATAATGTGCTGGTCTGGAGCCAAAGCCGGCAGCAGTATATTCCGCTCAGCAACGTAGTCAGCCGCTTTACGCTCGAATGGGAAGACCCGCTGATTCTGCGCCGCGATCGCAGCCGGGTGCTTACCGTACAAACCGACCCGGATCCGTTAAGCAACCAAACCTCCGGCGATATTCTCGCCCGGGTGAAAAGCAAAATCGATGCCCTGCCCCTGCCGCACAGTTACAGCATTGAATGGGGCGGCGATGCGGAGAACTCGAGCGAAGCACAGCAGGGGTTGTTTACCACGCTGCCGCTGGGCTTCCTGGTGATGTTCGTCATTACCGTCCTGATGTTCAGCTCGCTCAAAAACGCCATCGCTATTTGGTTGACGGTACCGCTGGCGCTGATTGGCGTAACGCCAGGCTTTTTGCTGACCGGCATTCCCTTTGGCTTTATGGCGCTCATTGGCCTGCTGAGCCTCAGCGGTATGCTGATTCGCAACGGCATTGTGCTGGTTGAAGAAATAGAACAACAAAAAAAGGATAAGGATCAGTACGCTGCCATTATTTATGCGGCAACATCACGCCTGCGCCCTATCCTGCTAACGGCTTTCACCACGGTGCTCGGTCTCGCTCCGCTGCTGCGCGACGTCTTCTTCCAAAGTATGGCGGTGGTGATTATGTTTGGCCTTGGCTTTGCAACGGCGCTGACGCTACTGGTTCTGCCGGTGTTATATGCCTGCTTTCACCGTAAAGAAGAGGGAAAACAATAATGAGCGAGAATAATGAATAGCACCGGGTTGAATATCATTAAAACGCTGGGATGCATGACCGCGGTAACTTTTTTCACTATTTACAATACGTGGGATCGCTATGATTACGACTACCACTGGATCCTCGGTTTTCTGACGTTTATCTCAACGATTGCCACCCCGCTGTTCTTTGTGGTGGCCGGTTATCTTGATGCGCAGTCGCGGCACGATGCGAAATGGCAGCTAGGAAAAATCAAAAGCGTCGTGATTGTGTTTCTGTTCTGGGTCTCCGTCTACTATCTCTGGGAGCCCTACCAGCGCGGCTATCTGATCCAGCCGTGGTTCGTCTTCGCGCTGATCGTAATTTATACCTTTCATCCAATTATTGAATGGCTCAGCCTGCGGCCGCGCCTATTCTACGCGGTGGTTTTTGCGCTACTGCTGTGCGCTTACGGTTACGATCTGCTGGCGGCAATCTATCCCGACAGGCACCTGTTCAGCTTGCCGCCGCAGTATCGATTGTGGACATGGCTGCTGTTTTATTTAACCGGACAGTTATTTAACGATAGTCAGTTATCGCAGTGGCTGGGTCAGCGTAAAGTGATTAACGGCGCCATCATTCTGCT
>CABUCP010000281.1 GCA_902490055.1 uncultured Klebsiella sp.
CCTTAGTCGTGATGTGAAAGGCTACTTTTATTATGCCGCTTCAATCTTGCGGATTTTCTCTGGCAGCTTTACCGGCTTGGTCGCCAGCTCGTCCGCAGCGAAATCATCGACGTTAATACTGCGCAGACGGCTGGTTTCCGCGCGGGTCAGGATACTGGCTTCTTCCTGGTTGATTAACCCTTTCGCCAGCGCGTTAGCGGCCAGTTCGTCCAGGCGGGTGAACGGCAGATTTTTACCCAGCTCTTTGCAGATACGCTGGTGGATTGGGTCCGCCGCCATCACATCCAGCAGCGCCTCTTCCAGCAGGCCAACCGGGTTGTGCTCGCTTGGCGTCAGGTACTGACCGCGGCCGATACGAGAACGGGTCGCGCTGGGAACCTGCAGAATTTTCGCCACTTTATGATCCAGCTTGTCGGACGGCGCATCGTAATGACGGCCGGTCGGGAAGATGGCGAGACGCATTGCGCCGGCGACAAAGCGGTTCGGGAAGTTCTTCAGCAGGTCATCGATGGCCTGCTCCGCCTGATACAGCGCATCCTGCACGCCCCAGTGCACCAGCGGCAGATCTGCTTCATTACGGCCTTCATCGTCATAGCGTTTCAGCACTGCCGAAGCCAGATATAGCTGGCTCAGCACATCGCCGAGACGCGCGGAGATACGTTCGCGGCGCTTCAGGCTACCGCCCAGTACCGCCATTGACACATCCGACAGCAGGGCCAGGTTGGCGCTCAGACGGTTCATATGCTGATAGTAGCGGCGCGTGGTGTCGCGGGTCGGGGCGCTGCTGGTGAGACCGCGGGTCAGGCCCAGCCAGAAGCTGCGGACTTTGTTGCTACCGACGTGGCCGATATGTTTAAACAGCAGCTTATCGAAGGCGTTAACGTCATTGTTCTGCGCCGCGGCCATTTCATCGAGGACGTACGGATGGCAGCGAATCGCCCCCTGACCAAAGATCATCATGCTACGAGTCAGGATGTTCGCCCCTTCAACGGTGATGGCGATAGGCGCGCCCTGATAGGCGCGGGCAAGGAAGTTGCCTTCGCCCAGCATGATGCCTTTACCGCCGGTAATATCCATAGCGTCAATGATTGAACGCTGGCCGCGGTGGGTACAGTGATATTTAACGATAGCCGACAGCACCGCCGGTTTCTCGCCAAGCATAATCCCGTAGGTAATCAGCGAGGCGGCGGCGTCCATCACGTAGGCGTTACCCGCGATACGCGCCAGCGGCTCTTCGATCCCTTCCATTTTTCCAATCGAGATTTTGAACTGACGGCGAATGTGGGCGTAGGCGCCGGTCGCCATAGCGACTGATTTCAGGCCGCCGGTGGCGTTAGACGGCAGGGTAATGCCGCGACCGACGGACAGACATTCAACCAGCATGCGCCAGCCCTGGCCGGCCATACCTGGGCCGCCGATGATGTAATCGATCGGTACGAAAATATCTTTACCGCGAGTGGGGCCGTTCTGGAACGGCACGTTCAGCGGGAAGTGACGACGGCCGATTTCCACGCCCGGCGTAGAGGTTGGGATCAACGCACAGGTGATCCCCAGCTCTTCCTCACCGCCCAGCAGGCGATCCGGATCGGAGAGTTTGAAAGCCAGCCCCAGTACGGTGGCGATTGGCGCGAGGGTGATATAGCGTTTGTTCCACGTCAGGCGCATGCCCAGCACCTGCTGGCCCTGCCAGTCGCCCATGCAGACTACGCCGGTATCCGGGATCGCGCCGGCATCCGAACCCGCTTCCGGGCTGGTCAGCGCGAAGCACGGGATCTCCTGGCCACGCGCCAGGCGCGGCAGGTAGTGATTTTTCTGCTCGTCGGTACCGTAATGCTGCAACAGTTCGCCCGGGCCTAAGGAGTTAGGCACGCCGACGGTGATCGCCAGGATCCCGGAAACGCCGGACAGTTTTTGCAGCACGCGAGACTGGGCATAGGCTGAAAATTCCAGGCCGCCATACTCTTTCTTAATGATCATTGCGAAGAAGCGATGCTCTTTCAGATACGCCCACAGTTCCGGCGGCAGATCCGCCATTTCATGGGTAATTTCGAAGTCATTCGCCATGCGGCAGGCTTCTTCTACCGGGCCGTCGATAAATGCCTGCTCTTCGGCGGTGAGGCGCGGCTGCGGATAGTTATGCAGCTTGTGCCAGTCCGGGTTGCCACGGAACAGATCGCCTTCCCACCAGGTGGTGCCGGCATCGATAGCTTCTTTTTCCGTGCGCGACATCGGCGGCATTACTTTACGGAAAGCACGGAAGGCCGGGGCGGAGAAAAGCGATTTACGCATCGGCGCAAAGTTGAACGGCAGCAGAATAATCGCCAGCGGCAGCAGCAGCCAGATATTCCATAGCCCCGCCACGCTGAGCGCCGCGGTCCAGGCGAGCAAAATTACGCTGCTGAGAAGCAGGCTGACTCGGTGATAGAAGAGCACGCCGAGTAACACTACGGTTGCAACAATACTCAAAATCATCATAGAGAAATGCTCCCTTATCTTGTAGGAGGTCTGACCACTTGTGATGTATTGGTTGTAGTGGATGTAATTTGTTTTAGCAATGTGTTTACAAAATAATTACAACCTTGCTCACATTGTTGGTTGGAAAAGCGGCACGTAAAATCAAAAGGACAGGGGATAACGTCGCCTGCTGCTTCTCGCTTCGGCGGCTATCCGGTACACTGCCAGGGTTATTCCAACCAATACTGAAGGATTATCCTCATGTACCAGGATCTTATTCGTAACGAACTGAACGAAGCCGCGGAAACGCTGGCCAACTTTCTGCAGGACGAGGCCAACATTCATGCTATCCAACGCGCAGCGGTGCTACTGGCGGATAGCTTCAAAGCTGGCGGTAAAGTTCTTTCCTGCGGCAACGGCGGTTCTCATTGCGATGCGATGCATTTTGCGGAAGAGCTGACCGGGCGTTATCGCGAGAACCGCCCTGGTTATCCGGCGATCGCCATTTCTGACGTCAGCCATCTGTCCTGCGTGAGTAATGATTTTGGCTATGAATATGTCTTCTCCCGCTATGTTGAATCGGTTGGCCGCGCGGGCGATGTTCTGCTGGGGATTTCCACCTCCGGCAACTCCGGCAACGTGATCAAAGCGATTGAAGCGGCGCGCGCGCAGGGAATGAAAGTGATCACCCTGACCGGTAAAGACGGCGGCAAAATGGCGGGTTCCGCCGATGTTGAAATTCGCGTACCGCATTTCGGTTACGCCGATCGCATTCAGGAGATTCACATTAAGGTGATTCATATCCTGATTATGTTGATCGAAAAAGAGATGGTTAAAGCTTAACTTGCCATGATGACGGCGCCGTGGCTTCCATGTTGAGGAGCCGCGGCGACAAGGCTTTAGCGGCAGGATATTTTGTGCAGTGGTATGAGGTGATCTATGTGCGAATTGCTCGGGATGAGCGCCAATGTGCCGACCGATATCTGTTTTAGCTTCTCCGGGCTGGTTCAGCGCGGGGGCGGCACCGGGCCGCATAAAGACGGCTGGGGTATTACCTTTTACGAAGGGAAAGGGTGTCGCACATTTAAAGATCCGCAGCCGAGCTTTCAGTCGCCAATAGCCAAACTGGTACAGGATTATCCCATCAAATCCTGTTCAGTCATTGCCCATATCCGTCAGGCCAACCGTGGCGAAGTGGCGCTGGAGAACACCCATCCGTTCACCCGCGAACTGTGGGGCCGCCACTGGACCTACGCCCATAACGGGCAGCTCAAGGGTTATAAATCGCTGAAGACGGGAAATTTCCGCCCGGTGGGCGAGACCGACAGCGAAACGGCTTTCTGCTGGCTACTGCACCGTTTAACCGAGCGCTATCCGCGCACGCCGGGCAATATGCTGGGCGTCTTTAAGTATATCGCGACGCTGGCCGGTGAAATGCGCGAGAAGGGCGTGTTTAACATGCTGTTATCGGACGGGCGCTATGTGATGGCGTACTGTTCAACCAACCTGTACTGGATCACGCGCCGGGCGCCGTTTGGCGTGGCGAAGCTGCTGGATCAGGATGTGGAAATAGATTTTCAACGTGAGACCACACCGAACGATGTGGTCTCCGTTATCGCCACTCAGCCGCTGACCGGCAATGAGGCCTGGAATAAAATCATGCCAGGCGAGTGGGCGTTATTTTGCCTCGGGGAGCGTGTAGTTTGAGGCCAGCTGCGGCTGGATAACCTCGTGGCTGAGCGGCTTGCTGACGATATAGCGCCCATCCATCACCGAAACCACCGGCGGCTTGTGGGTCTGCTGGAAGTAATCGTAACCAGGCTTTAGCTGCTTCCAGAAATCCGAGTAGTACGAGAATTTATGTCGCGCCATGTTGGCGTCGGTCATGCGGAACGGGTAGATGCTGACCTGCACGCTTGACTGGCCAAACACCAGCGCGCCGGTGACAAACTGGAAGATCTCATCAATGCCGGTATCGGTCATCGCATAGCAGCCGACGGAAACGCAGGCGCCGTGGATCATCAGGTATTTACCTTCATAGCCATGCGCGCGATCGTAGGCATTCGGGAAGCCGATATTAATCGCTTTATAAAAACGGCTATCCGGTTTCAGCTGATTGCGCGAGACGTTATAAAACCCTTCCGGACTTTTAAAATCGCCCTGGCGCTGCTTCGGCCCGAGGCCGCCGGAGTAATTACAGATCCGGTAGCTATCGAGAAGCTGGTAGGTTTCACCCATTTTGACGTAGAGATCGAGCATCCGCTCTTCTTTAAAGATCTCGATATAAACGGGAGAGCCCATTAACTGTTGCTTATATTCTTTGCTAACCGGCGTTGTCGGGCTGCTACTGCTGAGTAACCCAGCGAATGACACGCACGGCAACAGAAGCATCGCAATAAAGAATGCGATTTTGCGCATACTGCTTGTTCCTTGATAAAACAAAAACCACATGCCAGGACGGCAAGAGATACCCGAAATCAGAGTTTTCTGGATTTAGAGCGCTCACATTAGCATCACGGCAGTTTTTCGCAAGCACGCTGTGGCTGCGTTTACAATT
>CABUCP010000282.1 GCA_902490055.1 uncultured Klebsiella sp.
GGCGGCTGACTGTGATAATAACCAAAAGGCGAGCGCCGTCATGGCGAATGAGCCCAGCAGGTTGACCAGAACGTTTAACAGCGCCCAGCTGAAACGCCCCTGCTGCAGTAGGAATACCACCTCCGCGGAAAAAGTGGAGAAGGTGGTTAGACCGCCGCAAAAACCGGTAGTGATCAGCAGCTTCCACATTGGGTCGATATTCGTCAGGCGATTAAACCACGCCAGTCCGGCGCCGATAATAAACGCGCCCAGCAGGTTTGCCGCCAGCGTACCGACAGGGATCGCGTGATGCAGCGGATTAAACTTCATGCCCAGCCACCAGCGCAGTACGCTGCCGGTTCCGCCGCCAACGAAAACGGCCAAAAGGAGTTGTAACACGGTCATTTCCTGCTATTAGGTTAGGTAGAGAGTCGAGTGTAGCGCGGTAAACGCGTTATTGGCTATGAATTCGCAAGCAGGAGAGAAAGATGCGGGTAGCAGCGGGGCAATTCGCCGTAACGGCACAGTGGCAAACCAATGCGCAGACCTGCGTTAATTTGATGCGTCAGGCGGCGGAGCGCGAGGTATCATTGCTGGTCTTGCCTGAAGCGCTGCTGGCGCGAGCCGATAACGATCCCGATATGTCGGTAAAATCAGCACAGGCCCTGGATGGCGGTTTTATGCAGCTGCTGCTGGCCGAGAGCCAGCAAAATGATTTAACGACGGTATTGACTCTGCATGTGCCATCGGGCGAAGGACGCGCGACCAATACGCTGGTTGCGCTACGCCGGGGGGCGATTAGCGCACAATACCAGAAGCTTCATCTGTACGATGCGTTTAATATGCAAGAATCGCGGCTGGTGGATGCCGGCCGGCAAATTCCGCCCTTAATTGATGTTAATGGGATGCGAATCGGCTTAATGACCTGCTACGATTTACGCTTCCCTGAATTAGCGCTATCGTTAGCACTCAACGGGGCCGATATTCTGGTGCTGCCGACGGCATGGGTTCGGGGTCCGTTGAAAGAACACCATTGGGCGGCGCTGCTGGCGGCAAGAGCGCTGGATACCACCTGCTACATTATTGCGGCAGGAGAGTGCGGAACGCGCAATATCGGCCAAAGCCGGATTATCGATCCGCTTGGGACGACAATCGCCGGCGCTGCCGACCAGCCGCAGATGATTTTTGCTGAGATATCCGCGGATTATATTCGCCAGGTCCGCGCACGTTTACCGGTGCTGCACAACCGCAGGTTTGCGCCACCGCAATTATTGTGATGTTTTTTTAAACAAGGCTTGATTCACCTTGTTACAGATTGCTATTGTGTCGCCGCGTCAAATAGCCGTTAATTGTACGCGTGTATGGCGTATTCGCAGCTTGAGCTTGTATAGAGAAGAAGGTAGCTATGGGTGAGATTAGTATTACCAAACTGCTGGTAGTCGCAGCGCTGATTATTTTAGTGTTTGGTACCAAAAAATTACGCACGCTGGGTGGAGACCTGGGTTCGGCCATCAAAGGCTTCAAGAAAGCCATGAATGATGACGATGACAGTGCGAAGAAAACCAGTGCTGAGGAAGAAACTCCGGCACAGAAACTCTCTCATAAAGAGTAATTAATTACGGGCTCCCGAGGAACGGGGGCGCGTCGCGGCCGGGCCTGGCGCCCAGGCGGCAAAGAGGCGGCAGCGTATTCGTTGTCGCCTTTTTTATTGCTGATTTTTGGCGAAGAAAAGATGCAACTAAATGTAACTGCATGAAGTGGCGATAGAAAGAGAGATAAGCGGGTAGAACTGGCCGCCGGCGGGCGGCGGCCAGGGAAGGGCGGATGTTATTTAACTTCCATTCCTTTTGCTTGCAGGTCAGCATGGTAGGAAGAGCGAACGAATGGGCCGCAGGCCGCGTGGGTAAAGCCCATCGCCATTGCTTCGGCTTTCATCTCTTCAAACTCTTCCGGGCTAACGTAGCGCTGTACCGGCAGGTGGTGACGGCTTGGCTGCAGGTACTGGCCCAGCGTCAGCATGGTGACGCCGTGGCGACGCAGGTCGCGCATCACTTCGACGATCTCTTCATTGGTTTCACCAAGGCCAACCATCAAGCCTGATTTGGTTGGGATTTCCGGATGTGCTTCTTTAAAACGCTCCAGCAGCTTCAGCGACCAGTTGTAATCCGCGCCCGGTCGCACCTGGCGATACAGACGCGGTACGTTTTCCAGGTTGTGGTTAAACACATCCGGCGGAGTGACTTTCAGAATATCCAGCGCACGATCCATACGGCCGCGGAAGTCCGGGACCAGAGTCTCTATCTTGATAGACGGGCTCTTTTCGCGGATAGCGCTGATGCAGTCGGCAAAGTGCTGCGCGCCGCCGTCACGAAGATCGTCGCGGTCAACGGAAGTCACCACCACGTAGCGCAGACCCATGTCGGCGATAGTTTGCGCCAGTTTCTGCGGTTCATTGGCGTCAGGCGTGACCGGGCGGCCGTGGGCAACGTCGCAGAACGGGCAGCGGCGCGTACAGATAGCGCCGAGGATCATAAAGGTTGCGGTGCCGTGGTTGAAGCATTCAGCAAGGTTCGGGCAAGAGGCTTCTTCGCACACGGAGTGCAGGCCGTTCTTACGCATCGCTGCCTTGATCCCCTGAATACGGGACGAGTCAGCCGGAAGTTTGATTTTCATCCATTCCGGTTTTCTGAGCAGAGCTTCACGCTCAGTTGCCACGTTTTTCACCGGGATAAGGGCCATTTTATCGGCGTCGCGGTACTTAACACCGCGTTCCATCACAATGGGTTTACTCATAGCGTGCGTGTTCCAGTTGCGAGTCACGAAGGAAAGCGAATTAATTCAATGAAATGTTGTATTTATCAACTATTTTGAACTAAGGACAGGCAGTATCATTGATACGGGGTTGAAAGCAGCCTGGTTACCCGGCAAATTGTAAAATAGTTGTTGTTTTATCCTTTTCCCTCCCGTGCGGTTAGCAGGAAAAAGTTGGCAAAATAGTGTCGATAATCTCTTTCAGTAAAGGCTCCTGCGCGCTTTGCCGGTTGTAATGCAGTGAAATATCAATGCGCTGGTCCTGCAGCGGTGGAAAGAGAATCGCCTGTAACGGCCAGACCTTCGCCACCAGTGAGAACATGCGTTCAGGGGTCAGCCCCAGCATATCACTGTCATTGATCATCGCCGCCTGGGTCAACAGGTTATAGCTGCTAAAACCACATCGGCGTTCGCCAACGTATTCTTCAAGCCGTCGATGCAGCGTGGGGTAGCGTTGGCCCTCTGGTAATAGCAGCGCGAACTCATACTGTTGCAGGTTTTCTTTCGTCAGGGGGAGATGCAAAATCGGGTGATCTTCACGGCAGAACATCACCACCGGCTCGGAAAATAGCACCTGGTGGGTAATGGCCAACCCGCTGTGGGTGTAAGTATCGATCAACAAATCAACCTGCCGCTGATTGAGCTGGCTGGCGGCATCGGTAATCGCAATGTTATGTAGCAATACCTGAGGAAATCGCGGCTTCAACGCTTTAGCAATCGCTGGCATAACCAACGCGCCAACGGTTGGGGTAGTGGCGATGGTGATGACGCGCTGCTGATGCGCATTGCTGCCTAAATCCAACGCATTGAGGAAGGCTTCCATCCCCTGGCTGATGTATTGATGTAGGTGGGTTGCATACGCCGTTGGCGTCACCCCCTGTCCTTTACGAATAAATAGCGGGTCGGGGAACAGGGCTCTAAGCTTATTGATCGACTGACTGATCGCCGATGGCGTGATATTTAGCACCTTTGCCGCGTTAACGATGCCTTTATGCACGTATACCGCTTCGAAAATAGTCAGTAAATTAAGGTCGATATTACGCAGGATGCGGAAAATCTGCCGATCTTCAGGCTGTTCATGGGGTTCTGATGGGGGATGGTTTTCTGCCACTCAGTGCGTCCGGTTGTCGGGGGTATCGCGTTATTATAGCGGGCCATGACATTGCGGAACGTGATAATTGATGGCAAATATAAAGTATTAATAATGACTTGCGCAATTTACAGGCGCTCTGAGCGTGCAGAGCGCAATGCTTATCAAGCCGCTACGTATTCATGCGGTGGATTATTGAGCAGCGCCAGCAGGTTGGCGACCAGTCGCGGCGCGACGTTCTCCGTGGTGGCCTGCGGCTGCCACTGGCGCATTTGCGTCATCTCCATGCCGGCATAGCCGCAGGGATTAATGCGCAGGAAAGGCGTCAGGTCCATGGCAATATTTAGCGCCAGCCCGTGAAATGAGCAGCCCTTGCGAATCCGCAACCCCAGCGAGCAGATTTTCTGTTCGCCTACGTAAACGCCCGGCGCGTCGGCGCGCGGGTGGGATTCAATTTGATACTCCGCCAGCGTGTTAACGACGGTCTGCTCCAGCATCGTCACCAGCTCACGTACGCCCAGCTTACGGCGCTTGAGATTCAGTAACACATACATCACCTGCTGACCCGGCCCGTGATAGGTCACCTGGCCGCCGCGATCGCTCTGAATGACCGGAATATCGCCGGGTACCAGTACGTGTTCGGCTTTGCCGGCCTGACCCTGGGTAAACACCGGATGGTGCTCTACCAGCCAGATTTCATCCAGCGTCGTGTCATCACGGCTGTCGGTAAATTCGTGCATTGCCTGCGAGATGGGTTCGTAAGGTTGCAGGCCGAGTTGTCGAATAAGAATGGTATTGTGCTGCAAAACAACGTCTCCGCAGAGAGGGATGACTTAAGTGGGGGAGAGTATATCACAGCAAAAGGGGGGAGGATTACCCGGCCATTGCGACCGGGTATCGGGATCGATTACAGCACCATCCGCACGATTTCGATATTGCCCAACTCTTCGTACAGCGCTTCAACCTGTTCGATGTGGGTTGCGTTGATAGTGATGGAGACCGAGTGGTAGTTACCTTTGCTGCTCGGTTTTACTGACGGAGAGTAATCACCAGGCGCATGGCGCTGTACCACTTCCACCACCTGATCAACCAGCTCAGGCAACGCCTGCCCCATTACTTTGTAAGTAAA
>CABUCP010000283.1 GCA_902490055.1 uncultured Klebsiella sp.
AACTTATCGTCTCTTTCCACTGTTCAAGGCCGTTTATCAGATAATTATTCACTATATATGCATTATATTTGAATAATTAAGGTTTGTAACCGCTTGATATTACGTGATTGGCTTCAATTTATGCATTTTTGCCTCTGGCTGGCACGAAGCGTGCAATCTACATTTACAGCGTAATAACCCATAATTTTTAACATTGTGCTTACTTTTAATTTACCGGAAGAGGTCGATATGTCTCAGTCAATTACGCGTAGCAATTTTGATCAATGGATGATGCCGGTCTATGCGCCGGCGGCTTTTATTCCGGTACGCGGCGAAGGCTCACGCTTGTGGGATCAGCAGGGGAAAGAGTACATCGATTTTGCCGGCGGTATCGCGGTCAATGCGCTGGGGCACGCCAATCCGCAATTAGTGAAAGCTCTCACCGAGCAGGCGGGTAAATTCTGGCATACCGGCAACGGTTACACTAACGAACCGGCGCTGCGTCTGGCCAAACAGCTGATTGACGCCACCTTTGCGGATCGCGTGTTCTTCTGTAACTCCGGCGCTGAAGCCAATGAAGCGGCGCTGAAGCTGGCGCGCAAATATGCCCACGACCATTACGGCAGCCAGAAAAGCGGTATTGTCGCATTCAAAAACGCTTTTCATGGACGCACGCTGTTCACCGTTTCCGCCGGCGGCCAGCCTTCTTATTCACAGGACTTCGCGCCGTTACCGCCGCAGATCCAACATGCGACCTACAACGATCTCGATTCAGCTCGCGCGCTGATTAACGACGAGACCTGCGCGGTAATCGTCGAGCCAATGCAGGGCGAGGGCGGCGTGGTGCCGGCGAGCGTCGAATTTCTGCGCGGCCTGCGTCAGCTGTGCGACCAACACAATGCGCTACTGATTTTTGATGAGGTGCAGACCGGCGTTGGCCGCACCGGCGAGCTGTATGCCTATATGCACTATGGCGTGACGCCGGATGTGTTATCGACGGCGAAAGCGCTGGGCGGCGGCTTCCCGGTAGGCGCGCTGCTGGCGACGGAAAAATGCGCCAGCGTGATGACCGTCGGTACTCATGGCACGACTTACGGCGGCAACCCGCTGGCCAGCGCCGTTGCCGGTGAACTGCTTTCCATTGTTAACACTCCGGCGGTATTGAATGGCGTAAAACAACGTCATCAGTGGTTTAGCGAACGTCTGAGCGCGATTAACGCCAAATATGGCCTGTTCAAGGAAATCCGTGGGCTTGGTCTGCTGATTGGTTGCGTATTGAATGACGAATATGCCGGGAAAGCAAAAGCGATCAGTACCCAGGCGGCGGAAGACGGGCTGATGGTGCTGATTGCCGGCGCCAACGTGGTCCGTTTCGCTCCGGCGCTTAACGTGAGTGAGGAAGAGGTGAACACCGGGCTGGATCGCTTTGAGCTGGCCTGCCGACACTTCCTTGCGGGAGTTTCATCATGATGGTGATCCGTCCGGTTGAACAAGCCGATTTGCCGGGGCTCATGGCCCTGGCGGGGGAAACCGGCGGCGGCTTAACGTCGCTGCCGGCGGATGAAGCTACGCTGGCGGCGCGAATTGAACGCTCGCAGCAGACCTGGCGCGGCGAACTGCCAAAAAGCGAGCAGGGGTATGTCTTTGTGCTTGAGGACAGCGTCAGCGGCGCGGTTGTGGGAATTTGCGCTATTGAAGTCGCCGTCGGCCTCAACGACCCCTGGTATAACTACCGCGTCGGCACCCAGGTCCATGCCTCAAAAGAGCTCAACGTATACCACGCGCTGCCAACGCTGTTTTTGAGCAACGATCACACCGGTTGCAGCGAACTCTGCACCCTGTTTCTTGACCCGGCATGGCGTAAAGAAGGTAATGGCTATCTGTTGTCAAAATCGCGCCTGCTGTTTATGGCCGGATTCCGCGATCGTTTCAATGACAAAGTAGTCGCCGAGATGCGCGGCGTCATTGATGAGCACGGCTTTTCGCCGTTTTGGGAGAGCCTTGGAAAACGTTTCTTCGCGATCGAGTTTTCTCGCGCCGATTATCTCTCCGGCACCGGTAAAAAAGCGTTTATTGCCGCATTGATGCCAAAACATCCGCTGTATATCGACTTTTTATCCGCTGAAGCGCAGGCGGTGATAGGCCAGGTTCATCCGCAAACGGCGCCTGCGCGGGTCGTGCTGGAAAAAGAAGGTTTCCGCTTTCTTAACTACATCGATATTTTCGATGGCGGCCCGACCCTGGAGTGCGAAATTGATCGGGTACGGGCGATACGCAAAAGCCGCCTGCTGGCGGTGGCCGAAGGGGAGCCCGCGCAGGCAGAATGGCCGCTGTGTCTGGTTGCCAACGAGCAGTACGAACAGTTTCGCGCCATCCTGGTCCACGCCGACCCGGAAAGCGCAACCTTAACGCTGAGCGCGCGCGAACTGGATACGCTGAAATGCCATCCCGGCGACCGCGTACGGATGGTCCGCCTGATCCCGGAGGAGAAAATATCATGAGTTTATGGATTAACGGCGACTGGCAAGCCGGGCGCGGCGTACAGCGCAGCAAACATAATCCGGTGAGCCAGGCGCTGCTGTGGCAGGGCAATGACGCCGATGCTGAACAGGTGGCGCAGGCAGTCAGCGCCGCGCGCCGGGCTTTCCCCACCTGGGCGCGCGAGTCTTTTGCCGCGCGTCAGGCGATTGTCGAAAAATTCGCGGCGCTGTTAGAAGCAAATAAAAATCAGCTGACGGCGATTATTGCCTCTGAGACCGGCAAGCCGCGCTGGGAAGCGGCGACGGAAGTTGGCGCGATGATTAACAAAGTGGCGATCTCGGTGCGGGCGTATCACAGTCGTACCGGCGAGAGCGAGACGGCGATGGCCGACGGCGCGGCTACCTTGCGCCACCGGCCACACGGAGTGCTGGCGGTATTTGGTCCCTATAACTTCCCCGGTCATTTACCGAACGGCCATATTGTCCCGGCGCTACTGGCGGGAAATACCCTCGTCTTTAAGCCCAGCGAACTGACGCCGCAGAGCGGGGAGGCGGTAGTGAAGCTGTGGCAGGATGCCGGTTTACCTGCCGGGGTATTGAATCTGCTGCAGGGCGGGCGTGAAACCGGCGAGGCGTTGAGCGCGCAGCCGGATATCGATGGACTGCTGTTTACCGGCAGTTCCGCTACCGGCTTTCAGCTACATCGCCAGCTGGCCGGACAGCCGGAAAAAATCCTCGCCCTCGAAATGGGCGGCAACAATCCGCTGATTGTTGATGAGCCGCAGGATATTGACGCTGCGGTTCACCTGACTATCCAGTCGGCGTTTATCACCGCCGGGCAACGCTGCACCTGTGCGCGCCGGCTGTTGGTGAAGCGCGGCGCGACGGGCGATGCGTTTTTACAGCGTTTGGTGACGGTGTCACAACGGCTCATTCCCGATGCGTGGGATGCGGAACCGCAACCTTTCCTTGGCGGGCTGGTATCGCCGCAGGCGGCGAAGAAGGTACATCAGGCCTGGCTTGGCCACGTGGCGAATGGCGGGCGAACCCTGCTGGAGCCGCGCTTACTGCGCGATGGCACCTCACTGCTGACGCCGGGGATTATTGAGATGAGCGATGTGCGACAGGTGGCTGATGAAGAGGTTTTCGGCCCGTTGCTATGCGTGTGGCGCTATGAGGATTTCGCACAAGCCATCGCCATGGCCAATGCCACGCGTTTTGGGCTCTCTTGCGGGTTGATTTCCACCGAGCGTGAGAAATTTGACCGCCTGCTGCTGGAGGCCCGCGCCGGGATCGTCAACTGGAACAAACCGCTGACCGGCGCCGCCAGCACCGCGCCGTTTGGCGGAACCGGCGCCTCGGGGAATCATCGTCCCGGCGCCTGGTACGCCGCCGACTATTGCGCCTGGCCGATGGCGAGTCTCGAATCGGCGGTACTGACGTTACCGGAGACGCTCAGCCCGGGGCTGGATTTCATATTGGATGCAAACTGATGGCTGTGCGCGAGGTTAATTTTACCGGCCTCGCGGGTTCTCTCGATCTGTTTCAGCAATAGAGGAGGCGTCGTGGACGACTTTCTGGCATTAACTCTGGCGGGTCGCTGGCCGCACCATTTTCATGGCGAAACCGCTCATTTTCGCTGGCACTGGATCGATTGCGGCATTTTGTTACTGACTCCACATGCGCGCTGTGAGCGGTCGCTGGTGCTTTCCTGCGGTATCCATGGCAATGAAACCGCGCCGGTAGAGATGGTGAATGCGCTGCTTCAGCAGCTATTCGCCGGTGAACTTGCGCTACGCTGGCGTCTGCTGGTGGTTTT
Source organism: uncultured Klebsiella sp. (assembly GCA_902490055.1). Taxonomy (GTDB): domain Bacteria; phylum Pseudomonadota; class Gammaproteobacteria; order Enterobacterales; family Enterobacteriaceae; genus Klebsiella. Next base: position 4,279 of record CABUCP010000283.1, read on the forward strand.
CGGCAATCCGCCGGCGCTGCGGCAAAATAAACGCTATCTCGCCAGCGACATGAACCGAATGTTCGGCGAGCGCTGGCGTCAGTTTGAAACCAGTGGTGAAACGGTGCGGGCGCGGCAGCTGGAGAGTGCGGTCACGCGCTTCTTTGCCGATAACCACGGCGTACGCTGGCATCTGGATATGCATACCGCCATACGCGGGTCGTTGCATCCACGCTTCGGGGTGCTACCGGCGCGCGAGGCGCCGTGGAGTGAGGATTTTCTCAGCTGGCTCGGCGCCGCCGGGCTGGAAGCGCTGGTGTTCCATCAGCAGCCGGGAGGGACCTTTACTCACTTCAGCTGTGAACATTTTGCCGCACTGGCCTGTACCCTTGAGCTGGGTAAGGCGCTGCCGTTCGGCGACAATGATTTAAGCCAGTTTGCGATGACGCAGCGGGCATTAAGCCGTTTGCTGGTCGGTGATATGGCGGTGGAGGAGGCCGCTGCGCCGCTACGTTACCGGGTGGTTCAGCAGATTACCCGCCATAGCGAGCGGTTTCAGTTGCATATGTCAGATCACACGCTCAACTTTACGCCGTTCAGCGCCGGGACGCTGCTGGCGGAAGATGGCGATACGCGCTACGTCGTTAAAAAAGACCAGGAGTATGTCCTGTTTCCTAACCCCAATGTCGCAATCGGGCTGCGGGCCGGGCTAATGCTCGAGCGGTTTTAGCCCCTTATCGCTGCTATTA
>CABUCP010000284.1 GCA_902490055.1 uncultured Klebsiella sp.
CATATCGGTTTGACCAGACTCGCCAGGATAATGATATGCAGGAGAATGAAGCGGGCATCCCGCTGGAAGGATTTGCTGAATTCGCCGCCGCGGCGGCCGCGGAAGGGGCTGTGCTTTTATGTAATGAGCAGGCCATGCTGCCGCTTGATCCTCTGCGTGCGGTATCGCTATTTGGCCGCACGCAGATAGATTATTACTGCAGCGGAACCGGCTCCGGCGGAGCGGTCAATGTGGCGCGCCGCAGTAATCTACTAGAGAGCATGCGGGCACGTAGCGGCGGCATGCTCAATGAGGCGCTGGCGACACGCTATCAGCAGTGGGTTAATCTACATCCGTTTGACAATGGCGGCGGCGGCTGGGCGGCGGAGCCGTGGTTTCAGCAGGAAATGCCGCTCAGCCTGCAGGAAATCCGCGAGGCGCGAGCCGTTTCCAGCCAGGCGATAGTGGTCATTGGCCGCACCGCCGGAGAGGACAAAGATAACGCCGATGTGGAGGGCGGCTACCGGCTGACCGGGGCGGAAATCCAGCTGTTGCAGCAGGTGTGTCAGGCGTTCAGCGAAGTAGCGGTGGTGCTGAATATTGCCGGCATTATCGATCTGAGCTGGGCGCAGGATCCGCTATTGCGCTCAAGCATCCGGGCGATCCTCTGCGTCTGGCACGGTGGGGCGGATGGCGCAGAGGCGGCAGCTAAGCTACTCTACGGCGACGTGACTCCCAGCGGCAAGCTGGCCGCCAGCGTGGCGCTGTCGCTGGACGACTATCCCTCGACGCCGTGTTGGGGTGGCGAAACGCAAAATCTGTATCAGGAAGATATTTACGTCGGTTATCGTTATTTTGAAACCTTTTGCCCGCATAGCGTGCAGTTCCCCTTTGGCTTTGGCCTCTCTTATACCTCATTTGCGCTCGACGCTATTGAGGCCCATCTTGCTGGCGAGAATATTGTTGCTACGGTCAAGGTGACCAACATCGGCGCGCGTTATGCCGGTAAAGAGGTGGTGCAGATTTACCTGCAGGCGCCACAGGGCGCGCTGGGCAAAGCTTCGCGCTCTCTGGTGGCTTTTGCCAAAACCCGCCTTCTGCAGCCGGCTGACAGCGAAGTGCTTACGCTCATCATTCCGCTGTCGCGTTTCGCGGCCTATGATGACAGCGGTATGAGCGGCGAGGCGCATTGCTACGTGCTGGAGCCTGGCCTCTACCGCTTGCTGGCGGGCAACTGCGTGCGTGACCTGCAGGCCGTACCGATAGACGGAGCGGCTGGTTTTTATCAGGCCGAACTGCAGGTGGTTGCGCGTCATCAGCAGACGCTAGCGCCGACGGTGCCTTTCGTACGTCTCAAACCGTCAGCGATCGGCGAGGCGAGGGGATATCAGCTCGATTGGGAGGATGTTCCGCGCCGCATCGCGCATTCAGGAGAGCGTATAATGACGCGGCTGCCGCCCGCTATTGCGTTGAGTGACGAACGCGGGCTGCGGCTAAATGATGTTGCCGAAGGCCGCGCCAGTATGGCGATGTTTATCGCCCAGTTGACAGTACAAGAGTTGGCCTGTCTGGTGCGCGGCGAAGGGATGTGTAGCCCGAAGGTGACGCCCGGCGTCGCGGCGGCTTTTGGCGGCGTCGGCGACAGCCTGCTGGAAAAAGGCATACCGCTGGCCTCGGCGGCCGACGGCCCGTCCGGCATCCGCATGGATAATGGCGCGCAGGCGACGCTGCTGCCCAGCGGCACCCTGTTGGCCTGTAGTTGGGATCCGCTGCTGGTAGAACGGCTGTATGCGCAGGAAGGTAAAGAGCTTCTGCGCAACCGCATCGACCTGCTACTGGGGCCGGGGATGAATATTCAGCGTCACCCGCTCAATGGGCGTAATTTTGAATATTTTTCCGAGGATCCGCTGCTCAGCGGAATGATGGCGGCGGCGATGGTGCGCGGGATCCGCAGCGGCGGCGGTATCGCTACTTTGAAGCATCTGGCCTGCAATAACCAGGAGTTTGCCCGCGCCCGGGTAGATGCGGTGGTTTCTGAGCGCGCGCTGCGCGAAATTTACCTTAAAGGGTTTGAATATGCGGTAAAAGCCGGCGGCGCCTGTGCGGTGATGACCGCCTATAACCCGGTTAACGGCTTCCACTCGGCTTCCAACTACGATCTCACCACCACGCTGCTGCGCGAGGAGTGGGGATTTGACGGGATCGTGATGACCGACTGGTGGGCGACGATGAATGACCCGGCGCGCGGCGGCGAGGCATCGCGCCACAATACCGCGGCGATGATCCGCGCACAGAATGACCTTTATATGGTGGTGGGTAATAATGGCGCCGAGGTTAATGCCGGCGAAGACAATACGCTGGCGGCATTAGCGACTGGCGAGCTGACGTTGGGCGAGCTGCAGCGCTGTGCGGCGAATATACTGCGCTTTATGCTGCAAACCCAGGCCTTTAAACGCGGCGAGCTCCCGCAGGTAGCGATAGTACGGGTTGCGCCTCAGCCAGTGAGTCATGACGGCGGCGACGGCGCTATCCGTATCGCCGAACAGTCGCGTTTACGCTATGACGATGATCTGTTGTTCAGTCTTGAACAGGGCGGCTGTTATGACCTACTGGCTAGTGTTTATACGAATGGCGAGCCGCTGGCGCAAACCGTTGGCAATCTGTTATTCAACGACTGCTGCGTGGCGACCATCCAGGCCCAGGGCGCCCAGGGAAAATCTATCGTGCAGAAGCTCTGCCGGGTGGCGCTGGAGCCGGGAAAATATCGCGTGCGCTTTGTTCTCAGCAAACCCGGATTAGCGGTGGAGTGGCTTGAGCTGCGGAGGGTCGGCGTTTGATCGCTTAAGCTCTGTTACGTCACGGAGCGGCGAAGTATTGCCCCGGCGTGACGCCAGTCTGGCTGCGGAAGAAGTAAATGAAGGCGCTATCGCTGGCAAACGCCAGCGCCTGGGCTACATCGGTGATGCGCTGGCCGCTGGCCAACAGCTCCACCGCTTTCATAAGCCGCCACTGCTGGCGCCATTGCTGATAGGACATTCCGGTTTCGCGGCGAAACAGACGGCTGATGGTCTTTTCTCCGGCGCCGCATTGGGTCGCCAGTTGCTGAAGCAGCGGCGGCAGCATGCTGCCGTTGAGATGGCGCAGGCGTTTATCACGCGGCAGCGCCAGCATCATCGGCTCATGTGCCGCCGCGCCGATTTCCGCCACGCATAGCGCGGCGAGATATCGTGCTGGTTCCAACTGCCATTCGGTCTCCCACGGGCTGGCGCTAATCCGTTCTAATAGTTCGCGCAGCAGCGGCGTAACGTTGAGGATTGCCGGAGCGGCGGGCAACTGCGGGTAATGCGCCCTGGCGAACCATACCGAACGATAATCAACGATATTCTGCATTTCAGCGCGATGAGTAACGCCGCCGGGGATCCACGCCGCACGAGTCGGCGGCAGCAGACACAGCAGCGCGCCGTCGTTCAGCGTCAGGCGGATGCAGCCCTGGCGGGTAAACAACATTTGCCCCATTTGGTGGCGGTGCAGGCCATCGTCATGAGCGCCATTAAGCGTTGATTGCACGCCGATGAGCGGCGCGTTGAGCGCATCGGGATCGAAGGATGCGTTGGCGTTGATCCATGCCATAATGTCCGATTTCCGCTATTAATAGTCATTATGTTTATAATTACCTATTTTGTCTCCCCCTACAATGGCGCCTCTATTCCAGGGGGGTACTATGTTAGGTCATTTGGCGATGGCGCTGGTCAGCGCGCTACTCATGTTTCCGCAAATCGCAGAAACCATCTATAGCCCGGCGCTAACCGATATCAGCGCGCATTTTGCCGTTAGCAGCGCTGATGCGGGACAGACGCTGGCGGTGTATTTTATCGGTTTTGCGCTCGGGGTTCTCTTTTGGGGCTGGTTCAGCGACCGCTGCGGACGGCGACCGGCATTATTATGCGGGCTGGCGGTGTATACCGCAGGCTGTATCCTGGCGTTGGCTGCCGCGAATTTTAGCGTACTGCTGGCAGCCAGGGTCGTGGCGGCTTTCGGCGCGGCGACCGGGTCGGTGGTCGGGCAGACGGTGCTGCGCGACGGCTATAGCGGCCGGCAGCTGGCGGCGATTTTTTCTTTTGTCGGGATGGCGCTGGCGCTAAGCCCGGCGATGGGCGTCTATCTTGGCGGCGTGCTGACCACGCGGTGGGGAATGCATGGCGTGTTTGGCGGCCTGGCGCTGTTGGCTATCGTCCTGCTACTGCTGTGCTTGATGATAATGCCGGAAACCCGGCCGTCGCCGACGGGCAAGAATGCGTTATGGCCACTGGCGCAGCGCATGCTGGTAGACATAAAAATAATTTTAGCGGTAGCGCTGGTGGCGGCATTGAATATCAGCTTATTTAGCTACTATAGCCAGGGCCCGTTCCTTTTTAATCAGTTGGGGCTGGATTCGCAGGCTTTCGGTTATAGCGGTATGGCGTTGGCGTCGGGATCGCTGCTGGGCGCGCTGGCCAATCGTCTGCTGTTGCGGCGCGGAGTGGGGCAGCGGAAAATTTTTAACTGCGCTGGCCTGCTGTTACTGCTCAGTAGCGCAGGCGTTGCTCTATTAACGCATTCGCTGCTTTTTTTGCTGCCGATGATGGGCGTAGCGGCGGCTTATGCCATGGCGATCCCCGTGGTGCTGGGAACGGCGCTTAGCGGCTACGGCCACTGTCGCGGCAGCGCCGGAGCGCTGTTTGGTCTCGCCTATTACCTGTTTATCGGATTGGGGCTGGCGATAGTTGGCTGGGGACAGTCGCTCGGCGCTGCGCTGGTCATTTGTGCTGCAGTGAGCGCGCTGGCCGGTTGGCGCTATCTGCGATATTTCTACGATTAACGCCCCGGAGGATGTCATCTGGCGACGCGTATTGGCTGCAGATTGTGAGACGCGTCGCAGGTTAGCAGGAGGCTGGAGAGGGGATGCCACTACGTTGTTTTCCTGAATTGTGATGATTAGCACAA
>CABUCP010000285.1 GCA_902490055.1 uncultured Klebsiella sp.
TGCACCTTCGCTCTCAGGTTACGTAGGCGAAGGCGAACCCTCGTTAGATTTTAACTACATAGTCACCACTACTGGTAAAACTGCCGCTGATGAGGTGCTGATTAAAGCGACTGGCCCGACGCAGCAAATTAACGGCCGCGCCTACTGTATCTTCAGCGCCGACGACAGCGCCATCAAGGTCCCCTTCCCGGCTACGCTTTCCTTCACCAGACAGGATGGCAGCATCAACACCTACGACGTCGGCTGCGACGGCAGCTGGCGCGATATGACCGATGCCCTGTGGATAAACTCGGCGTGGACCGATATTTCTGGTGAAGCCGGGGTGATGGACAAAGCCACGGTGAAATTTTCTATTCCGATGAATGACGAAATTTCGCAGAAAACGCTGGATAACAACGAGTGGTACGGCGACGTCAGCGCCTCAGGAGAAATTCATGTACAAGCAACGTGGCGCGATATTGATTAAACGTTTGGCGACCCTCGCCGCCAAACGTTTATCATGCCTCAGCGCGGATAATTAGCCTTCGTGCAATCCGCACTCGCGCTTGAGACCAAAGAAGCGGGTCTCTTCTTCCGCCATACCGGGTTCCCATTTGCGGGTGGTGTGAGTGTCACCGACGGACAAATACCCCTGCTCCCACAGCGGATGGTATTTCAGCCCGTGCTTTTGCAGATACTGATAAACGGTGCGGTTATCCCAATCGATAATCGGCAGCAGCTTAAAGACGCCGCGCTGGATAGCCAGCACCGGCAGATGCGCCCGGCTGCCGGACTGCTCGCGGCGCAGGCCAGCGAACCAGGTCCGGGTATTAAGCTCTTTCAGCGCCCGGTTCATCGGCTCGACTTTATTGATTTCATTGTACTTCTCAATGCCTTCAACGCCCTGCTCCCACAGCTTGCCGTAGCGAGCCTCCTGCCAGGCGGCGCTTTCCGTTGCCCGGTAGACTTTAAGGTTCAGGTTGAGCTTCTCGGTTAATTCATCAATGAACTGATAGGTTTCCGGGAACAGATAGCCGGTATCAGTCAGGATCACCGGAATGTCCGGGCGCAGCTGATTGACCAGATGCAGGCTGACCGCCGCCTGAATACCAAAGCTCGAAGAGAGCGCGTAATCGCCGGGCAGGTTTTCCAGCGCCCATGCCACGCGTTCTTCGGCACTGAGTTTTTCCAGCTGAGTGTTAACTTCCGCCAGCGCCATTACGCGTTCTACTTTAGGCAGATCGTTCAGCGCGTTTAGATCGAGTACGGACATAGGTTCCTCACTGTATGCCTTGCCTGATGGCGCTTCGCTTATCAGGCCTACGAGAACGGTAGGCCGGATAAGGCATTCATGCCGCTATCCGGCAATTCAGGTTATTCCCAGAAATCGCGAGCTGGATCGAGCACCGGGCGAATGATGCCCGCACGCACCGTAAAGTCGCCGAAGCCTTCACCCGCTTCACGCTCTTTCGCCCAGCGCCCTACCAGTTCATCGAGCGAGCCCAGGATTTCCGGCTCGGTAATATTTTCACGGTACATCCGTGGGATGCGCGTGCCGCTGCGGTTGCCACCGAGATGCAGGTTATAGCGGCCAGGCGCTTTACCCACCAGCCCGACTTCCGCCAGCATCGCGCGGCCGCAGCCGTTCGGGCAGCCGGTCACGCGGGTCACGATGTGCTCATCGCCGACGCCGTGCTTGCTCATCACCTCTTCCACCTTGTCGATAAACGACGGCAGGAAGCGTTCAGCTTCGGCCATCGCCAACGGGCAGGTCGGGAACGACACGCAGGCCATCGAATTCTCGCGCTGCGCCGTGACGGCATTCATCAGGCCATGATCGCGCGCCAGCTTCTCGATCCTCGCTTTCTGATCTTCCGGAACGCTGGCGATAATCAGGTTCTGGTTGGCGGTGATACGGAACTCGCCCTGGTGGATCTTCGCTATCTCCAGCAGGCCGGTTTTCAGCGGGCGCCCCGGATAATCCAGAATACGCCCGTTCTCAATAAATAGCGTCAGGTGCCAGTTATTATCGATACCTTTCACCCAGCCGATACGATCGCCGCGGCCGGTGAACTCATACGGGCGAATCGCTTCGAATGTGATCCCCGCGCGGCGCTCCACTTCCGCCTTGAAGGTCTCCACGCCGACGCGCTCGAGGGTATATTTCGTTTTGGCATTTTTACGATCGGTACGATTGCCCCAGTCGCGCTGGGTGGTCACTACCGCTTCCGCCACCGCCAGGGTGTGCTCCAGCGGCAGGTAGCCAAATTCACTGGCGGTACGCGCATAGGTCTTCTTATTACCGTGCTCAATGGACAACCCGCCGCCCACCAGCAGGTTAAAGCCAACCAGCTTGCCGTTTTCCGCAACCGCGACGAAGTTCATATCGTTGGCGTGCAGATCGATATCATTCTGCGGCGGGATCACCACCGTGGTTTTAAATTTACGCGGTAGATAGGTCTGGCCGAGGATCGGCTCCTCATCGGTGGTGGCGACCTTTTTCTGATCTAACCAGATCTCTGCATAAGCGCGGGTGCGCGGCAGCAGATGCTCGGAGATCTTTTTCGCCCACTCGTAGGCCTCAGCGTGCAGCTGGGACTCATACGGGTTGGAGGTGCATAGCACGTTACGGTTCATATCGTTGGCGGTCGCCAGCGCGTCCAGCCCAACGGAGTGCAGCATCTGATGCACCGGCTTCACGTTCTTCTTCAGAATGCCGTGGAACTGGAAGGTCTGACGGTTGGTCAGACGAATGCTGCCGTAGATGGTGTTATCCGCGGCGAACTTATCGATCGCCTGCCACTGTGTCGTGGTGATCACGCCGCCCGGCAGGCGGCAGCGCAGCAGCATCGCGTGGCGCGGCTCCAGCTTCTGGGCCGCGCGCTCGGCGCGAATGTCGCGGTCATCCTGCTGATACATACCGTGAAAACGGATCAGCAGGAAGTTGTCGCCTTTAAAACCGCCGGTCAGGCCGTCATTTAAATCTTCGGCAATGGTACCGCGCAGGTAGTTGCTCTCTACCTTCATACGCTCGGCGTCGGAGAGTTTACCTTCGACCACCAGCGGGCCAGGATGTTTTTCGCTCATTAGTAGACATCTCGCTGATAACGGCGCTCAACGCGCAGCTCACTTAAAAATTCGTCCGCCGCTTCGGCGTCCATCGCGCCGTATTCGGCAATCACTTCCAGTAACGCCTGCTCGACGTCTTTTGCCATACGATTGGCATCGCCGCAGACATAAATGTGGGCGCCGTCGTTTATCCAACGCCACAGTTCGGCCCCCTGCTCGCGCAGCTTGTCCTGAACATAGACTTTTTGTTGTTGATCGCGGGACCAGGCCAGGTCGATACGGCTCAGCACGCCCTCTTTGACGTAGCTTTGCCATTCGACCTGGTAAAGGAAATCTTCGGTGAAGTGCGGGTTGCCGAAGAACAGCCAGTTCTTGCCTTCCGCCCCTTCCGCCGCGCGCTGCTGCATAAAGGCGCGGAATGGCGCGATACCGGTACCCGGGCCAATCATAATGACCGGGGTTTGCGGGTTAGCGGGTAGGCGGAAATTATCGTTGTGTTCGATAAAGATCCGCACTTCGCCATCTTCTTCCACGCGATCGGCGAGGAAGCTGGAGGCGCCGCCAGCGCGGGCGCGGCCTTCGATGTCATAGCGCACGACGCCGACGGTGACGTGGACTTCGCTTTCCGCTTCCGCCTGCGACGAGGCGATGGAATAGAGGCGCGGCGTCAGCGGACGCAGCAGGCCGATCAAGGCTTCGGCATCCAGCTGCGCCGGCGAGAAGCGCACCATATCGACGATTGGCGTCGTCGCAGCGTAATGCTGCAGCTGCGCTTTATCGCCAACCAGCGGTAACAATGTTGCGCTGCGGGTCAGGGTAGCGTAGTTCTCAACGATATTGGCGGTGTTGACCGTCAGCTCAAAGTGCCACGCCAGCGCTTCCGCCAGCGGCAACGTTTTGCCCTCAACGGTAACCGGCTCGTCGCCCTTCAGCCACAGCAGTTCCACCAGTTCCTTAACCAGCGCCGGATCGTTCTGATACCAGACGCCAAGCGCGTCGCCCGGCTGATAACGCAGGCCGGAATCACCCAGATCGATCTCAATATGGCGCACGTCTTTTTGCGAGTCGCGGCCGGTGATTTTCTGGTTTGTCGCTAGCGTCGCCGTTAACGGCGCTTCTTTGGTGTACGGGCTGGTATGAATGTCATTCACCGCGCCGCTGGCCGCCAGTTGGGCAGGCGCGGCCGTCGGCGCGCGCGCCTTCAGCACATCCACGACGCGGGCGCGCCATTCTGCCGCCGCCGGCTGATACTCGACGTCGGCATCGACGCGATCCAGCAGGCGTTCACCGCCCAGTTCGGCCAGCTTACTGTCGATATCTTTGCCGGACTGGCAGAAGAATTCATAAGAGGTATCGCCCAGGCCAAAGACGGCGAAGGCGGTGCCATCAAGCTTCGGCGCTTTCTTCGAAAACAGGAATTTATGTAATGCGACGGCTTCTTCCGGCGGCTCACCTTCGCCCTGAGTTGACGTCACTACCACCAGCAGTTTTTCGGAGGCAATTTGTTTGAATTTATAGTCGCCTGCGTTAACCAGCTTCACATTCAGCTGCGCGGCCTGCAGGTCATCACGCAGCGCTTCAGCGACGCGACGGGCGTTGCCAGTTTGCGATGCCGAAATAAGGGTGATGGACGGCGCTTCCACCGCCTGAGCGGGGGCGCTCACCGCGGCGCCGGACTGCTGATTCAGCACGCCCCAGAAATAGCCGGACACCCAAGCCAGTTGGGTCGGCGTGAAGTCGGTCGTGGCCGCCTGAAGGCGCGCCAGTTGCTCCGGGTTTAGCGGTAGCAAATTGGAAGGTGTGGCCTGTGTCGTCATGCGTCGTTATGTTCCAGTAAGCAAAGCTGTTGTTCGCACCCTGTCAGCGCGACAAAAACAGAAGAGATTGTAAGGTTAACGGCGGG
>CABUCP010000286.1 GCA_902490055.1 uncultured Klebsiella sp.
AATCAGGTCATGACTAATGCCCCGCTGCTGCTGGGTATTGTGACCTGCCTTGGCTATATCCTGCTGCGCAAAAGCGTAAGCGTCATTATCAAAGGCACGATCAAAACCATTATTGGCTTCATGCTATTACAAGCCGGCTCCGGCATCCTCACCAGCACCTTCAAACCGGTGGTGGCGAAAATGTCAGAGGTCTACGGTATCAACGGCGCGATTTCCGACACTTACGCCTCAATGATGGCGACCATCGATCGTATGGGCGAAGCCTATAGCTGGGTGGGGTATGCGGTGTTGTTAGCGCTGGCGCTGAACATCTGTTATGTCCTGCTGCGGCGCATTACCGGCATCCGCACCATCATGCTTACCGGCCATATTATGTTTCAGCAGGCGGGGCTGATTGCGGTCTCTTTCTTCATCTTCGGTTACTCAATGTGGACGACCATTATCTGCACCGCGGTGCTGGTCTCTCTGTATTGGGGCATCACCTCCAACATGATGTATAAGCCGACCCAGTTGGTTACCGATGGCTGCGGGTTCTCTATCGGTCACCAGCAGCAGTTCGCTTCGTGGATCGCCTACAAAGTGGCGCCGTACCTTGGGAAAAAAGAGGAGAGCGTTGAAGACCTCAAGCTGCCTGGTTGGCTGAATATCTTCCACGACAACATCGTCTCTACCGCGATCGTGATGACGATCTTCTTCGGCGCCATTCTGCTCTCTTTTGGCATTGATGTGGTACAGGCGATGGCGGGTAAAACCCACTGGACGGTCTATATCCTGCAGACCGGTTTCTCCTTTGCTGTGGCGATTTTCATCATCACCCAGGGCGTGCGGATGTTCGTCGCCGAACTGTCCGAAGCCTTTAACGGTATCTCTCAACGCCTGATTCCCGGTGCGGTACTGGCAATTGACTGCGCCGCTATCTATAGCTTCGCGCCAAACGCCGTGGTCTGGGGCTTTATGTGGGGCACCATTGGCCAGCTGATTGCCGTCGGCATTCTCGTCGGCATCGGTTCCTCAATTCTGATCATTCCGGGCTTTATCCCGATGTTCTTCTCTAACGCGACGATTGGCGTCTTTGCCAACCACTTCGGCGGCTGGCGCGCGGCGCTCAAGATCTGTCTTGTGATGGGCATGATTGAAATCTTCGGCTGCGTGTGGGCGGTGAAGCTGACCGGCATGAGCGCCTGGATGGGGATGGCGGACTGGTCGATTCTGGCGCCGCCGATGATGCAGGGCTTCGCCTCCATCGGGCTGGCGTTTATGGCCGTTATCATTCTGATTTCACTGGCTTATATGTTCTTCGCCGGCCGCACGCTGCGCGCCGAGGAAGACGCGGAAAAACAACTGGCAGAAGCCTCTGCTCAATAAGGAGTTCTGATTATGACCGTACGTATTCTGGCTGTGTGTGGCAACGGGCAAGGTAGTTCCATGATCATGAAAATGAAGGTAGACCAGTTCCTGACCCAATCCAACATCGATCATACGGTGAACAGCTGCGCGGTAGGTGAATATAAAAGCGAGCTGAGCGGCGCGGATATCATCATCGCCTCGACTCATATCGCGGGTGAAATTACTGTCTCCGGCAATAAATACGTGGTTGGCGTGCGCAATATGCTTTCGCCGGCGGATTTCGGCCCCAAACTGCTTGAGGTGATTAAAGCTCACTTCCCGCAGGACGTGAAATAAGGAGCCGCCATGAAACTCCATGATTCACTGGCGCAGAACCATTCCATTCGCCTGCAGGCGGAGGCGGAAAGCTGGCAGGAGGCGGTGAAAATCGGCGTCGATCTGCTGGTGGCCGCCGACGTTGTTGAACCACGTTACTACCAGGCCATCCTTGACGGCGTTGCGCAGCACGGCCCCTATTTTGTTATCGCGCCGGGTCTGGCAATGCCGCACGGGCGCCCGGAAGAGGGCGTTAAGAAAACCGGCTTTGCGCTGGTGACGCTGAAAAAACCATTGATTTTCAATCATGAAGATAACGATCCGGTTGACATTCTGATCACCATGGCGGCGGTTGATGCGACCACCCACCAGGAAGTGGGCATCATGCAGATCGTTAACCTGTTTGATGATGAAGCCAACTTCGATCGTTTACGCGCCTGCCGCACCGAGCAGGAAGTGCTGGATTTAATTGAAAACGCCACCGCGGCGGCTGTTTAAGAGGGAGTTTATACGATGTCTCAGTTACCAATGTTGCAGGTTGCGCTGGATAACCAAACCTTGTCTCACGCCTATGAGACCACCCGTCTGATCGCCGAAGAGGTGGATATCATTGAGGTCGGCACCATTCTCTGCGTCGGCGAAGGCGTGCGCGCGGTGCGCGACCTGAAAGCGCTATACCCGCATAAAATCGTCCTGGCGGATGCCAAAATCGCCGATGCCGGAAAAATCCTGTCGCGGATGTGCTTTGAAGCCAACGCTGACTGGGTCACGGTGATCTGCTGCGCCGATATTAACACCGCCAAAGGGGCGCTGGATGTCGCTAAAGAGTTCAACGGCGACGTCCAGATTGAACTGACCGGCTTCTGGACCTGGGAGCAGGCACAGGCGTGGCGTGACGCGGGCATTCAGCAGGTGGTGTATCACCGCAGCCGCGATGCGCAGGCGGCGGGCGTCGCGTGGAGCGAGGCGGATATTAGCGCGATTAAGCGCCTGGCCGATATGGGCTTCAAAGTGACGGTAACCGGCGGTCTGGCGCTGGAAGACCTGCCGCTGTTCGCTGGGATCCCTATTCACGTCTTTATTGCCGGGCGCAGCATTCGTGATGCCGCTTCGCCGGTTGAAGCCGCGCGCCAGTTTAAACGCTCGATCGCCCAACTGTGGGGCTAAGGAGCGGCTATGTTGTCGAAACAAACTCCGCTCGGTATCTACGAAAAAGCGCTCCCCGCGGGGGAGTGCTGGCTGGAGCGGCTGCAGTTGGCTAAGGATCTCGGCTTTGATTTCGTTGAAATGTCGCTCGATGAAACCGATGCCAGGCTGGCGCGGCTGGACTGGAGCCAGGAGCAACGTCTGGCGCTGGTCAAGGCGGTAGCAGAAACCGGCGTGCGGGTGCCGTCAATGTGCCTCAGCGCCCATCGCCGCTTTCCGCTCGGCAGTGAAGATGACGCGGTGCGTAATCAAGGTCTGGAGATCATGCGAAAAGCTATCCAGCTGGCGCAGGACGTGGGGATCCGAGTGATCCAACTCGCGGGCTATGACGTTTATTATCAGCAGGCGAATGATGAGACGCGACGCCGCTTCCGCGATGGCTTGAAAGAGAGCGTTGAAATGGCCAGTCGCGCGCAGGTAACGCTGGCGATGGAAATCATGGACTACCCGCTGATGAATTCGATCAGCAAGGCGCTGGGCTATGCCCACTACCTGAATAATCCGTGGTTCCAGCTTTATCCGGATATCGGCAATCTGTCGGCGTGGGATAACGACGTGCAGATGGAGCTGCAGGCCGGTATGGGGCATATCGTGGCGGTGCACGTTAAAGATACTAAGCCCGGCGTTTTTAAAAACGTGCCGTTCGGCGAAGGGGTGGTCGATTTTGTACGCTGCTTCGAAACGCTCAAACAGACCGGCTACTGCGGCCCGTATCTAATTGAGATGTGGAGTGAGACCACCGATGATCCGGCCGCGGAAGTGGCGAAAGCGCGCGATTGGGTGAAAGCGCGGATGGCTCGTGCGGGCCTGACGGAGGCAGCATAATGCAGCAGCTAAAACAGCAGGTATTTGCAGCCAATATGGACCTGCCGCGCTACGGGCTGGTGACCTTCACCTGGGGCAACGTCAGCGCGATTGACCGGGAGCGCGGGCTGGTGGTGATTAAGCCCAGCGGCGTAGCGTATGAGTCGATGAGCGTTGATGATATGGCGGTAGTCGATCTGCAAGGGAACGTGGTGGAAGGGCGCTGGCGCCCTTCGTCTGATACCGCGACCCACCTGGCGCTGTATCGCCGTTATCCCGGGCTTGGCGGGGTGGTGCATACCCACTCGACGCATGCCACCGCCTGGGCGCAGGCGGGGCTGGCTATCCCGGCGCTCGGCACTACTCATGCGGACTATTTCTTCGGCGATATCCCCTGCACCCGAGCGCTCAGCGCGCAAGAGGTGAAAGAGGCCTATGAGCTGAATACCGGAAAGGTGATTATCGAAACGCTAGGCGAGGCCAATCCGTTACATACGCCGGGGATCGTGGTCTATCAGCACGGTCCGTTCTCCTGGGGAAAAGACGCCCACGAGGCGGTGCATAATGCGGTGGTGATGGAAGAGGTGGCGCGCATGGCGTGGATTGCCCGCGGGATTAATCCGCAGCTGCAGCCAATCGACAGCTGGCTTATGGAAAAGCATTTCCTGCGCAAGCACGGGCCAAACGCCTACTACGGGCAGAAGTAAACCACGCGCTCCGGGGCTTTCACCCTCAGGGTGAAGCAACTGGTCTGGTCCCGGAGCCGTTTTTTAGTCCTCCAATAAGACCGGTGAGAATGACGCTAATAGAACTGCGTAAGAAATGATGCTTAAGTGCATTTTAGGGGGCTTCGCCCCTCGCGGTGAGAGGCGAAGAATCGACCTGGCATTAGCGATAAATAGCGGCGCTGGCATGAATAAGGCCATTGCTCTGCGGTTCGTGAATCAGGATCGGCTGGAAGTACTTCGCTCCAAGGGCATCGCTTTCCTGGTTCAGGGCCTGGTCGGCCTCTTGTTCGCTAGCCATATTGTGGTTGATATAGATAACGCCCAGGCTCTGCACATCGTCCATGTTGCGGGCCTGACGTCCATCGATTTTGATGGCTGCCAGCGCGTTAGCGCTAAGGAGTAGCGCAGCCATAACGGCGATGATGATGCTTTTCATATAACGCTCCTTACTGACAGTACGGGTAAAACGCTGGACTCCTCTGGTTGGTGTCTGGCTACTGATTTAAGTTTAATCGCTAGCTGGGCGACCGATAGCGACCTTTTCTGATGC
>CABUCP010000287.1 GCA_902490055.1 uncultured Klebsiella sp.
GTATCGATTTTACCGCTCTCTGCTCGGCGGCGACTATCATTACAATCAGCTGGCAGTGGATGGTAAATATTTTATTCCGCTGGCGCCGACGTTAACGCTGGCTCTGGCGGGTAATTATCAGTCGCTTACGCATCACGACAAGCATCTGACGCCGATGGCCCGGCCTTATATCGAACTGCGCGGGATCTCGCGTTTCCGCTATCAAGGCGATTATGTCGCTGCCGCCCAGACGCAACTCGCCTGGCAATTTCAGCCTCGCTGGATCCTGCAGGGGTTTGTCGGCGTGGGTAGCGCCGCCGATGATGCGCATTCGCTGTGGCAACAAAGTGAAGTGGCGTGGGGAACCGGGATTCGCTATCTGGTTGCCCGCCAGTACGGCTTATATACCGGCGTCGATGTCGCGTTTAGCGAACACGAGCAGGCGGTCTATTTCAATGTGGGTTCCGGACTGTAAGGGTAAGAATAAAAATGAGATGGAGAATGACCGTTATCACGTTGTTGCTGGCCTCGGGCGCCGCGTGGAACGCCGGTGCGGCAGAGGGGAACGACAGCGAGAGCTATTTTCCTATCTGGGGCGATGAAGCGCGCGCGCGCGGTTATTCCATTCCGCTACCGTTTGGCGTCAATCTCAGCTATATGAACATGCGCCAGGACATTATGGTCGACAGCATTACCTTTTCAGGGTTGAAGCTGGGCAATCATCCTATCCCCAGCGACATGTTCGACATTGATGCCGGACACACCCGCGAGAAGAGCAAAACCGAGAACCTGCGCCTCGATATGTGGGTGTTTCCATTTCTGAACGTATACGGAATATTGGGCCATACCCGTGGTTCTTCCGTCTCAAACGTCTCGGTTGACGCCGACCCCACGCAGTATCGCGGCCTGGATAGAATCATCGCTGGCGCGGTGCATAACCTTAATCAGAGCGGCGATTTGCAGAATATTGATTTCGTCCTCGATTTTAAAGGTACCACCTGGGGCGGTGGTTTTACGCTGGCCGGCGGCTATGAGAACTGGTTCGCGCTGGTAGACACCAACTATACCCGCACCGATTTTGACATCCTCGACGGCAGTATTTCAGCCGTGACAGTGTCACCTCGCGTTGGCTATCGCTTTAACTTGCAGGGCATCTCCGGGCCATCGCACCTGAGTCTATGGGTAGGTAGCATGTACCAGGATGTGCAGCAGGAATTTAAAGGCAATCTCGCCGACCTGCATATGCCACCGCAGCTGCAGCCGCTGATTGCGGCGGTGAATAAAGATGGCGATGGCAAATTTGACGTCAAACAGAAGCTCACGTCGCCGTGGAACATGTTAGTCGGCGCGCAGTACGAAATTACGCGTAACTTCAATGTCCTGACCGAATTTGGTTTTAACGAGCGTAATAGTTTCTTTATTGCCGGTGAATACCGTTTTTGACTTAACGGCAGCGGGTCATCTGCAGGTAAGATGCGCGCTGTTTTTGTGTGGTGGAGAACGCCTTTGATGCGTAAAAGTGTGTGGATTTTACTGGCGGCCGCCTTTTCGGTATTTGCGCAGGACCCGGTGTTACCTGGTATCCCAGTGACTCACGTTAGCCCGGTGGTGGGCGAACTGTCGCCCCCGGAATCATTACGCCCGTGCTGCGCTTTTGGTTTTGATCTGCGGGTGCGCGCTATCGGCGTGCCAATCCCGGTCTATCAGATAGGTAACGTGCTGACGCTCGATACCTTAGGCGAGCACCACTACAACGATAGCGCCCTGGGGGCGGTGAAAAATCTCGTTGGCCTGAGCGATGAGCATAATGGTCTTATTTATACCCGGCGTGGCGGTTTTATTGATATTGCCCACGTCCGCGATACCGCGGATTACACCTTCTATTTGTTCAGCCGCATTTACCCCACGCTGGGTCAGCCCGGACGTATTTTCTATAGCGAAGAGTTGGGCGTGCGGCGGGTGCAATTGAATGCCTTTACGCCGCCGGCCTCCATGCCGCAGCGCTACACCATCGCTGCCTGGCTTGCCGGGCATCTGGCTTTCGAAATAGCGCAATGGCACGAGATAGCGCAGTGGTATGGTTTCCAGTCGGTGCCGGGGTTTTCCGAAGAAATTTCGGCTTTTTCACCGGAAGATCTCTATTCCAATCTGCTTGGCGCACGGCTGGCGATTAACGTAATTTTGCAAGGGAAAGCCGGTTCGGTCGATGATTACAACCACGCGATGGAAGCGGCGTTAAAGCAGGTGCTGGTCAAACTGCTGGTTGCGCCGCAAAGTGAAACTGAACGTATGTTTCGCGAGATTGATGGTGACTGGTGGAACAGTAAACGCCGGGTACCGGACAAATTTCTGGTACTAAAGCGGAATTACGATCTCAGCGAAAATCGCCTGCCAACGCCGGTCCCTTTTGAACGCACGCCGCCGTATCGTCTGACGATGCCAAAACAGGTCGCCGGGTTTACGCTCGCGGAACTGGGTCAACTGCAAATTCATCCGGGGCAGGACATGCGATCGTTGCCGATGCCGCAACATTTCTACACCCCGCAGCAGTTCCAGCAACTGGCGAATAAAGCGCAGCAGGCGGACGCAATCCAACTGCAGCGCATTGAAAAATAAGCGACGGCCACCTCAGGTGGCCGCTAATCATCAAACTTCAAGCCCCGCGCGATATTGCCCCCATTTCAGTACCGTATTGACGCCAATCGACAGGAATGGCTGCGGTGGAGTCTTGTTTGGTCCAGGCGAAGAGAGCAGGAAATCAATATCCTCGTTGCGTTCGCCGGCAATCATGTCCGCCAACAGTTTACCGGTCGCCGTGCCGCGCGTAATCCCCAGGCCGTTACAACATAGCGCGCCATAAACGTTAGGCGCCAGCTTGCCGAAGAATCCTTCGTGATTCTCTGAAAGGCAGATCGCGCCGCTCCACGAATATTCAAAATCAACGTCCGGCAGCATCGGAAAACGACGGGCGAAGGATGTGCGATGGGTGGCGATATAACGCTGCAGAATGTGTTCACGTGGGCGACCGTTCGGATGAAAACTAAAGCTGTTGCGCATCAGTATTCGATTATCGACGGTACGGCGCACGGTGCTGCCAAACGGATGAGCTGGAATCACGCCCCACACGGGTTTACCGCCGAGGCGCGCCTGTTCAGTTTCGCTGAGTGGGCGGGTGAGGCTACCGTACAAGAATGTCGGTAGCAGGCGGTTCTTCAAAAATCCGAAGTGCGAAGCAAACGCATTGTTTGCCAGCAGGAGATTATCGCAGGTAATACTGCCATGCTCATGCTTCAGCGTAACCTTGTCGCCATAATCAATATGGGTAATAGGCGTATTCTCATACAGCGTGACGTTAGACGGCAGCGTGTCCGCCAGACCTTTAACCAGCGCTGCAGGCTGTAGCAGAATGGTACCGGGTATATACAGCGCTTTGTGGTAATAATCGGTGCCAATATGTGCGGGAAGATCCACGGCATCAATCATCTGCGTCTCGCGGCCAATTTTCGCCAGTCCGCGACGATAGGCTTCCAGTACCGCAATACCCGCGCTGCCGACTGCAGCCTGGTACTTACCGGATTCGCTCATCTGGCAGTCGATATGGTGAGTGTCGACGATCTCCCGTAGATAGTTTTGCCCGAGGGTATTGAGTTTGAGGATCCGCCTGGCGATGGAGATATCACCGATATAGTCTTTGGCGCCGATATCATGCGGGACATCAATGGCAAATCCGGCATTGCGCCCGGAGGAACCAAAACCGACTTCCTGAGCTTCGAGTAAAATGACTTCATCGTCAGGAAAATGCGTTGCCAGCTGCCGCGCAGCGGCAAGGCCGGTCAGCCCCGCGCCGACGATAGCCCAACGGGTGTGACTTTGGCCGACGTGGGTTGGCCGCGGGGTACGAGACGGGCTGGTGTGATACCAGCCCGGCAGAGCATCATCTGCTGGCAGAGAGGTAATTTTATGCACGGTGGTGACTCCAGTTTGTTTATCTAATTCATACCGCACGCAATCATGCGCGCAGAGGAGATCAAGCCAGCGTTCCGTGTGTTGATGAGTTACCTAAAATCAATGGCCTTAGATTTGCGCCAGGCCATCTACCGGTAAGCCCTGCGGCGCAACAAACAGCTCCATGGTTTCGCGCGATAGTTCCCAGTGCTCGAAGACCAGATCAACGACCGCCTGCTCGTTGTGCGCTTCAAGGGCGGCAATAAAAGCATCGTGATGTTCCGCGGCCAGATTCAACCGCTGTTCCATATCGTCATTGCGCGGTCGGAAGAAAGTGTGGCCAATTCGGCAGTGATCGATAAGCAGACGCCCTAAGCTGGGTTGCAGGTAGGGATTGGCGGCCATTTCGCCCATAATTTCATGGAAGCGGTTGTTTTCCAGTACCAGCGCCTGATTATCCCGGCTTTGCATCGCTTTGCGAAAACGCTTCTGCGTCTCTTTCAGCGCTTTCAACTGCGCGGGTTTGCCATTTTGTACCGCCAGGCGACCTACGGCCGCATAAATCATCGGCGCCACCAGAAAAAAGTTGCGTAAGGAGTGGTGGTTCATTGGGCTTACGCGAACGCCGCGCTTTTCGATAATCTCCAGATACCCTTCGCCGGCCAGACGTTGAAAAACTTCTCTAACCGGGGTCCGTGATAGCCCATACTGGGTGCTGAGCCTGGTTTCGTCGAGGTCGGTGTCGGGGTCGATTTCCATCGTCAGAATGAGACGCTTTAAATCTTCATATAGCGCGGTTTTACCAGATCGTTTCACAAGACTCCCGTCGTATTCGGTAGGGATGAAGAAGCTTTAATTGTATACAGGAAAAATAATGTTTAAGTCTATCTGACCAGCAAAACGTTGGCTTGAAGTTGTTAAAGAGCGGCCGCAACGGCTGCCGAAACAGCCGTTATCACGGGTAAAACGGTAGACCGTATTAGCCTGAAATATCGATCCAGATAGTCTTTAGTTCGGTGTACT
>CABUCP010000288.1 GCA_902490055.1 uncultured Klebsiella sp.
TTAAATGCGATCATCTGGCGGGTATTGTCGGTAATTTTGTAAAGCTGTGATCTTTAAACCTTTTCCACAGCGTTTGTGATTGTCACGCAGCGGAATTTTAAGCAAATGGTAACAATATGAAATACAAGAAGTTAGTGGCAGGACTGTTTTTACTGGCCGCCGGCCAGCTGGCTCACGCCGAGCAAATCGGCTCCGTTGATACGGTTTTTAAATGGCTGGGGCCGGATCATAAAATCGTGGTCGAGGCTTTCGACGATCCGGACGTACAGAACGTTACCTGCTATATCAGCCGGGCGAAAACCGGCGGCATTAAAGGCGGATTGGGTCTGGCGGAAGATACTTCTGATGCCGCTATTTCTTGTCAGCAGGTCGGGCCGATTGAACTGGCGGACAAAATCAAAAACGGCAAAAGCCAGGGCGACGTGGTATTTCAGAAGCGCACTTCGCTGGTGTTTAAAAAACTGCAGGTTGTCCGCTTCTTTGATGCGAAACGCAATGCGCTGGTTTATCTGACCTATTCGGATAAAGTCGTCGATGGCTCGCCGAAGAATGCCATTAGCGCCGTGCCGATCATGCCATGGAATAAATAAACGGGAGCAACGATGCAACAGCCACGGATTTGGTTAGTTGAAGACGAACAGAGTATTGCCGATACCCTGGTCTACATGCTGCAGCAGGAAGGATTTATCGTGACCGTTTTTGAGCGCGGGCAACCGGCGCTTGATGCGGTGCTGCACCAGGTTCCTGATTTAGCGATCCTCGATGTCGGCTTGCCTGATATTAGCGGTTTTGAACTATGTCGCCGTCTGCTGGCGCGCCACCCGGCGCTGCCGGTACTGTTTTTGACCGCGCGCAGCGAAGAGGTTGATAAGCTACTGGGGCTGGAAATCGGCGCTGACGACTATATCGCTAAGCCGTTTTCACCGCGTGAAGTCTGCGCGCGGGTGCGCACCGTGCTGCGACGGCTACAGAAATTCTCGGCGCCGTCATCGGCGATCCGCGTCGGTGAATTCGTCCTCGATGAACCGGCGGCAGCCATTAGCTGGTATGGCCAACCTCTGAGTCTGACGCGCTATGAGTTCCTGCTGCTGAAAACCCTGATTCAGGCCCCAGGCCGCGTGTTCTCCCGCCAGCAACTGATGGAACGGGTCTGGAGCGATGCTTATGAAAGTATCGATCGCACCGTCGATACCCACATCAAAACTCTGCGCGCCAAGCTGCGGGCGGTGAATCCAGAGGTAACGCCCATCAATACCCATCGCGGTATGGGCTACAGCCTGAGGGGCCGTTGATGCGCATTGGCATGCGTTTACTGCTGGGCTATTTCCTGATCGTCGCCATTGCCGCGTGGTTTGTGCTCTCTATTTTTGTCCAGGAGGTGAAGCCTGGCGTGCGTCGCGCGACGGAAGGAACGCTCAACGATACCGCGACGCTGCTGGCGGCATTCGCCCGTGAGGATCTGCTAGCGGCAAATCCGCAGCAGGGGCGGCTGGCGCAGGCCTTCCGGTCGCTCAATCAGCAGCCGATCAACGCCAATATCAGCGGCATCAAAAAAATGCGTAATGAGTTTCATGTTTACCTGACCGATGCTCAGGGAAAGGTGGTATTCGATTCCAGCGGGCAGGCGCTCGGCGAGGACTATTCGCGCTGGAATGACGTCTGGCTGACCCTGCGCGGCCAGTACGGCGCCCGTAGTTCACGTAGCGACCCCAATGATGACAATAGCTCGGTCATGTACATTGCGGCGCCGGTGATGGCAAACGGCCATATCATCGGCGTGGTGAGCGTCGGCAAACCTAACCTCGCGATGACGCCGGTGATTAAACGCAGCGAACGGCGGATCCTGTGGGCCGGCGGCGCGCTGCTGGGGATTGCCTTACTGATTGGCGGCGGGATCGTCTGGTGGATTAATTTCTCGATTGGCAAGCTGGTGCGTTATGCCGATTCGGTGACCGCCGAGCGCCCACTGCCGCTGCCGGACGTCGGCAGTAGCGAGCTGCGCAAGCTGGCGCAGGCGCTGGAGAGCATGCGTGTCAAACTTGAAGGCAAGAACGCTATCGAAAACTACGTCTACGATCTGACGCATGAACTTAAAAGCCCGCTGGCGGCGATCCGCGGCGCGGCGGAGATCCTGCGCGAAGGGCCGCCGCCTGAGGTCGCCGCGCGTTTCACCGCCAATATCCTCGCGCAGAATACGCGAATGCAGCGGCTGGTGGAAAAGCTGCTACAGCAAGCGCGGCTGGAAAATCGGTTAGAGATAAATTGGCAGCCGGTATCGGCGGCCGCGCTTTTTCAGCGCCTGGCAGAAGAACGCGATATCGCGCTGGCGGCAAAAGCTATCACTCTGCGCTGGCAGGAGAATAGCGTAATGGTTAATGGCGACCGCGAATTACTGGCCCAGGCGCTGGGTAATCTTATCGATAATGCGATTGATTTTACTCCCCGCGGCGGCGAAATTTCCCTGGCGGTAGAGATGCGTAATGAAGAGGCGTGGCTGAGCGTCACGGATAACGGTAGCGGAATTCCTGATTTTGCGCTGGAGCGCATCTTTGAACGCTTTTACTCGCTGCCGCGCGACGACGGGCATAAGAGCAGCGGCCTGGGTCTGGCGTTCGTTCGTGAAGTCGCGCGTCTACATCAGGGCGATATTAGCTTGCGCAATCGCCCTGAAGGCGGCGTTGTCGCTACGCTGCGACTTCACCGTCCCTTCACATAGCTTCAAACCCAGCGCACATAGCGGCCCTATGGTGATCCCATCATGAAAAGGGGAAAGCTATGTTGAAATCACCGTTATTCTGGAAAATAAGTACGTTATTGGGTTGTATCCTGTTGTTATCCGTACCGTTAATGATGGTCAGAGCGCTTATCATCGAGCGGGCCGACTACCGTAGCGATGTGGTGGATGCGATTGAACACAGCACCAGCGGTTCACAAAAGCTGGCCGGGCCGCTGATTGCCATCCCGGTGACCGAGACGCTGACCCGTATGGAAAATCAGAAAGAGGTCGAATATCAGCGTCGCTGGGTGCATTACTGGTTGCCGGAGTCTCTGGCGGTTAACGGCGCGCAAAACGTGGAATCGAGAAAGATTGGCATCTATAGCGGGCAGGTCTGGCATAACGCCCTGCAAATAAAAGCGCAATTCGATCCCGCGCGTCTGACGGATCTGAAAAAGGAGAACATCACTTTAGGTAAGCCGTTCTTAGTGGTCAGCGTTAGCGACGCCCGCGGCATTGGCGCCATCAATGTGCCGGAAATTAACGGCTCGGTATTGAGCGTTGAACCGGGGTTGGGATTGAGCGGCGGCGGGGCGGGCATTCATATGCCGATGCCGGCGTTAACCGCAGATAATAAGCCGCTGGATATCGCTTTTAGCCTCGATCTTAACGGTACCGGCGACTTCTCAATGGCGCCGTTGGGGCGCAACAGCGAGCTGCAGCTTAGCAGCAACTGGCCGCATCCAGGATTCCTCGGCAGCTTCCTGCCCACTAAACGTGAAGTGAGCGCTTCCGGCTATAGCGCGCACTGGCAAAGCAGCTGGTTTGCCAACAATATGGCCAGCTATTTTGCCGATGAGAGCGACATCGAATGGCCGCGTTTACCAGCATTCAGCGTGGATGTGATGACCCAGGCCGATCAATATCAGCTCACCGACCGGGCGACTAAATATGCGATCCTGCTCATCGCGCTGACTTTTATGGCCTTCTTCGTTTTCGAGAGCCTGACGCATCGTCGCCTGCACCCGATGCAATATCTGCTGGTGGGCTTATCGCTGGTGATGTTCTACCTGGTGCTGCTGGCGCTCTCGGAACACGTGGGTTTTACGCCTGCCTGGGTCGTTGCCAGCTTGATTGGCGCGGTGATTAACGGCGTTTATTTGCAGGCGGTGCTGAAAGGGTGGCGCAATAGTCTGTTGTTCGTTGCGGCGCTGCTGATGCTGGATGGCGTGATGTGGCTCCTGCTGCGTTCTGAGGATAGCGCGCTACTGCTGGGAACCGGAGTACTGCTGTTGGCGCTGTGCGCATTGATGTTCCTGACCCGCCGGGTTGACTGGTACGCCTTATCGCTGGCGCAGGACAAGCCGCAGAGTGAGGATGAGGACAGATTCCGTATCTGGAAGTAAAATAGTCATAAAAAAACAGCGCCAGAAGGCGCTGTTTTTGCATTATCGCTGCGGGATAACCTGAATTATTCCTGCAGATCGCCACAGAAACGGTAACCTTCACCGTGAATCGTGGCGATGATTTCCGGGGTATCCGGCGTGGATTCGAAATGTTTACGAATGCGACGAATGGTCACGTCCACGGTACGGTCATGCGGTTTCAGCTCGCGACCGGTCATTTTCTTCAGCAGCTCTGCGCGTGACTGGATTTTGCCCGGGTTTTCGCAGAAGTGCAGCATCGCGCGGAATTCACTGCGCGGCAGCTTGTACTGCTCGCCATTTGGGCTCACCAGCGAACGGCTGTTGATATCCAGTTCCCAACCGTTGAACTTGTAGCTCTCAACGCTGCGACGCTCTTCGCTCACGGTACCGAGGTTCATGGTACGGGAGAGCAGGTTGCGCGCGCGGATAGTCAGTTCACGTGGGTTAAACGGTTTAGTGATATAGTCGTCGGCGCCGATTTCGAGGCCGAGGATTTTATCCACTTCGTTGTCGCGGCCGGTAAGGAACATCAGCGCGACGTCAGCCTGTTCGCGCAGTTCGCGTGCGAGCAGGAGACCATTTTTACCTGGCAGGTTAATATCCATGATCACCAGGTTGATATCATTTTCAGACAGGATCTGATGCATTTCCGCGCCATCGGTCGCTTCGAATACATCATAACCTTCTGCTTCGAAAATACTTTTTAACGTGTTGCGTGTTACCAACTCGTCTTCAACGATAAGAATGTGCGGGGTCTGCATGTTTGCTAC
>CABUCP010000289.1 GCA_902490055.1 uncultured Klebsiella sp.
GCAATCGCACCTTGCACAGTCTATTTTTTCACCCATACTTTGCAGATCCTGCTTCCACATAAGGCCTCTTCGATGTTGCTTAAAGACAAAACCGTGGTGATTTTTGGCGGCAGCGGCGCGATTGGCAGCGCAACAGCGCTTGCCATGGCAAATGAAGGCGCACAGATCTTTCTGGCCGCGCGACAGGCAGACAAGCTGGAAAAGGCGGCGGATCGAGTTCGTGCCGCGGGTGGAATCGTCGACATTCTGCCGCTGAACGTCCTGGATGGGGCTCAAACAACGGCGCAGGTCGCCCGACTGGCGCAGCAAATCGGCGGTATTGATGTCGTTGTTAACGCCACCGGCTTTATGCACGATCAGGGAAAAACGCTGGAACAATTATCCCTGAGTGAGTATCGCCAGGGGTTTGAGCCCTTTCTTAACGCCCAGTTTACGATTGCCCAGGCGGTTGCGCCGTGGATGGGAGGCGAACGCGCGGGGGTCATCATTACCACCATTCCGCCTTCGGCAACGATGGCCGTTCCCGGGCACCTTGGCCATATTGTCGGCTGTGCTGGGATGGAGGCCTTTATCAAAGCGTTGGCCAGCGAACTGGGGGCGAAACATATCCGCGTGCTCGGCGTGCGGTCACACGCTATCGCCGACGCGGTGTCGGCGGGTTCTTATACTGCGGAGGTATTTGCGCCAAAAGCGCAGGCGCTGGAAATAAGCGTCGAGCAGTGGCTCGGCGGCGCGGCGCACAGCACAATGCTACAACGGCTACCGACACTTTCGCAGGTGGCTGGGATTATCACCTTTCTCGCTTCAGAACAGGCGGCGGCGATGACCGCCACGGTGGTTAACGTCACCGCCGGGGCGACGCTTAGCTAGCGCCGTCCTCCCCGGCCAGGCGCCCGACCATCAGTCGAATCGCCGCTTTCGACAGCGGCGCGCTATCGGTAACGAAGTGTAGCGTCATCCCCTCGATAAACGCATCCAGCCCGCGCGCCGTCGCCGGATCAAACCACTGCTCCAGCGTCTGCTGGCTGCGGAGCATCCAGTTCTGCATGACCATTTTTAGCGCCGGTTGGCTGCTGCAAAAAGCATACAGCTGATACATCAACTCCATATTGCGCGCGGTGGTCACCTGCGCGCTAAAAATAAGTTCGGCGATAGCGTCGCAGGCCTGTTCAGGGCTGCCGACATCATCAAAAAACTGCTGATATTGTGCCGACATCTCGGCGGTGAAGTTACGAAATGCCTCCGCAATCAGCGCCTCGATACCGCTGAAATAGTAGGTCAGCGAGCCCAGCGGCACCCCGGCGCAGCTGGCGATTTTACGGTGCGTCACCGCATGAATACCGTGTGTCGCGATGGTATCCAGCGTCGCCGCCAGGATACGTTCACGCCGCTGTGGATCGTTCGGTCTGCGGGTCATCTGAGTGCCTTTTCCCCTCTGTGCGCTCTGCCAGGTAAAGCAATAGCGGATTATGTACAAATGTACACAACCTTGCTACTGTTGTCTGCAACTCTTCTTTCACAGGCGTTTATGGATGACGGCGCAAACCTCTCGCAGAGCCCTACAGCTTCGACTGTGGGCATTATTTATGTTCTTTTTTATCCCCGGCTTATTAATGGCCTCATGGGCCACCCGCACGCCAGCCATTCGTGACCTGCTGACCCTTTCTACCGCCGAGATGGGGATCGTCCTGTTTGGCCTGTCGATTGGTTCTATGAGCGGCATTCTGTGCTCGGCGTGGCTGGTTAAGCGCTTCGGCACACGTAAAGTGATCCGCACCACCATGCTGTGCGCGGTGGCCGGCATGCTGGTGCTGAGCCTGGCGCTATGGCTTGCCTCCGCGCCGCTATTCGCCTTCGGGCTGGCTATCTTCGGCGCCAGCTTCGGTTCGGCGGAAGTGGCGATTAACGTTGAAGGCGCCGCCGTCGAACGTGAAATGAATAAAACCGTGCTGCCGATGATGCACGGCTTTTACAGCTTCGGCACCCTCGTCGGCGCCGGGATCGGCATGGCGGTCACCGGCTTTGGCCTGCACGCCGCGCCGCACATTCTGATCGCCGCGCTGGTGGCGATTGCCCCCATCGTTATCGCCATTCGCGCCATCCCCGACGGCACCGGTAAGAACGCCGCCGAATCGACGCACAGCGAAGCCAAAGGCCTGCCGGTCTGGCGCGATGCGCAGCTATTGCTGATTGGCGTCATCGTTTTGGCGATGGCCTTCGCCGAAGGGTCCGCCAACGACTGGCTACCGCTGCTGATGGTCGACGGCCACGGCTTTAGCCCAACCTCCGGCTCGCTCATTTACGCCGGTTTCACCCTTGGCATGACCCTGGGTCGTTTTACCGGCGGTTGGTTTATCGACCGCTATAGCCGCGTTACCGTGGTCCGCGCCAGCGCGGTAATGGGCGCGTTGGGCATCGGGCTGATTATTTTTGTCGACAGCCCGTGGGTTGCCGGGGTATCTGTACTGCTGTGGGGATTGGGCGCGTCGCTCGGTTTCCCGTTGACGATTTCCGCCGCCAGCGACACCGGCCCGGATGCGCCGA
Source organism: uncultured Klebsiella sp. (assembly GCA_902490055.1). Classification (GTDB taxonomy): domain Bacteria; phylum Pseudomonadota; class Gammaproteobacteria; order Enterobacterales; family Enterobacteriaceae; genus Klebsiella. The sequence goes on from CABUCP010000289.1 coordinate 2,545, forward strand.
AGCGCGTGAGCGTCGTGGCGATAACCGGCTACCTCGCCTTCCTCGTCGGGCCGCCGCTGCTGGGCTTCCTTGGCGAACACTTTGGCCTGCGCAGCGCCATGATGGTGGTGCTGGGTCTGGTGATGATCGCGGCGCTGGTGGCCCGCGCGGTGGCCAAACCTCAGCCTGAACCTGTACTGGAGAATAGCTAATGAGCATCAAACTGATTGCGGTAGACATGGATGGCACCTTCTTAAGCGATGCCAAGACCTATAATCGCCAGCGATTTCTGGCTCAGTATCAACGTATGCGCGAACAGGACATCCGCTTCGTGGTCGCCAGCGGCAACCAGTATTACCAACTGATTTCCTTCTTCCCTGAGCTGGCCGACGAAATCGCCTTCGTCGCCGAAAACGGCGGCTGGGTGGTGAACGGCAAAGAAGACGTTTTTAACTGCCAGCTGCCGAGAACGCATTTCAACGCCGTCGTCGATCACCTGCAAACGCTGCCGGATATTGAAATCATCGCCTGCGGTAAACGCAGCGCCTATACCCTGAATAGCTACAACGACGCGCTAAAAACGGTGGCGGCGAAGTATTACCATCGTCTCGAGCTGGTGGATGATTTTAACCATCTCGATGACGCGATCCTCAAATTCGGCCTTAACGTACCGGATCATCTGATTCCGCAAATTCAGCCGAAGCTGCATGCGGCGCTCGGCGATATGGTTACCGCCGTGGCCACCGGTTACGGCAGTATCGATCTAATCATCCCTGGCGTGCATAAAGCCAACGGCCTGCGCATTTTACAGGAGCGCTGGGGCATTGATAACCATGAAGTGGTGGCCTTCGGCGATAGCGGCAATGATATTGAAATGCTGCAACACGCCGGTTTTGGATTCGCCATGGCGAACGCCAAAGCGGAGGTCAAAGCCGTGGCCAGCCATCATGCGCCGCATAATAACGAAGAAGGCGTGTTGCATATCATCGATAAAGTATTGAATCGCGAAGCGCCGTTCGCCTGATAAGAGCCCGGATGCAGATGCGCATCCGGGTTTACTGCGTTTAGGCCTGCTGCGAACTGCCGACGGTTTTATCTTTCAGGAAGTAAACAATCAACCCCAGCCATAACACCCCGCCCAGCAGGTTAAACAGGCTAAACAGCCCGTTGCCGCCCAGCTCATAGGCGTGCTTGCTAAGCTCAATGCCGACGGTAAAGATCAGCATCTGCAGCATACCCATCGCCGCCGAGACCGTGCCTTTACTCATATCGCTGGCGAACAGCGTTAAGCGCACCAGCCCGGCGTTAGCCAGGCCAATACCAAAAGCGTAGAAGCTCAGACCGGCGGTCATCCACAAATAAGCATGAGACGAAACGACAGTGGCCGCCGCCGACAGGAGCAGGCCAAACATAATCGGCCAGCCGCCTATAATAATCAGCGAACGCACCGAACGGCGCGAGGTCAGACGCGCCAGCACCAGGTTACCGGCGATCAAGGCGCCGAAAATTGGCACCTGCAGCATGCCGTATTCATAGCTGGTGGCCTGCTCGCCGCTGATGATAATCACCGGCGACTGCGCAATCCACGCCAGTAGCGGCAAACTGACAAACCCGGTCGCTAGCGCCCCGGCGACAAAGCGCAGGTTTTTCAGCACCAGTCGATAGTCGCGCCCTAACTCTTTAACTGACAGCTTTTCGCCCATTCGCGTCGCCGTTTCCGGCATCGCCCGCTGCAGCCCGACGAATGAGATTGCCGCCAGCACGGCGAACAACACGAACATCATCTCCCACGGCAGTACATGTACCCAGGCGGCACCGACTAACGGCCCGAGCAGCGGCGCAATCAGCGCGACGTTGGCCATCAGGGCGGTTATTTTAATGCATACCGCCTCTTCAAAGGACTCCTGAATCGCGGCATACCCCACCGCGCCGATAAAGCACAGGCTAATGCCCTGCAGAAAACGCAGCAGGGTAAATTGTTCGATGGTCTGCGCCAGTAGCGTCGCCAGGCAGGTCACGATAAACCACACCACCCCGGTCAGCATCACCGGACGACGGCCAATACGGTCCGACAGCGGCCCCAGCAGCCACTGTAAAAACATTCCGCCTGCCAGATAGGCGGTCATAGAGGTCGGAACCCACTCGTTGCCAACCTGAAACTCCTGCACCACCGCGAGCATTCCCGGTTGGATCATATCGTTGCCGATATAGGTGGAGAATTCATATAACACAAGGCACAGCGGGAACAGCAGCGCCTGGCGACCAAGGCGCTTACCTGAAAGCGAATAATTCTGCATGCAATCTCTTAATTAAAAAAAAATCGCGCAAAGTTTAATGAAAGTCGGCCCGGGGAGATAGTGAATTGTGAGT
>CABUCP010000290.1 GCA_902490055.1 uncultured Klebsiella sp.
AAGGCTGCATTAATAAAACTAATGCGAAAAAAGAGGTGAAATTAGAATATTTCAAATGAGGGGGAAAACCCGGCGCGCAGGCCGGGGATAAGAAGTGTGACGGGGTTAACGTAACCAGGCGGGCAGATCGTTGAGACCCATCGCCTGACGAATCAGCTGCGGTTTCACGCCCGGCAGAGAATCGGCCAGCTTGAGCCCCATATCACGGAGGAATTTCTTCGCCGGATGGCTGCCGGAGAACATTTCGCGGAACCCCTGCATGCCCGCCAGCATCAGCGCGGCGCTGTGCTTGCGGCTGCGCTCGTAGCGGCGCAGGTACAGATGTTGACCAATATCTTTCCCCTGTGCGTGCAGGCGCTTCAGCTCGTCGATAAGCTCGGCGGCATCCATAAAGCCAAGGTTTACCCCCTGCCCGGCCAGCGGGTGGATAGTGTGGGCGGCATCGCCGACCAGCGCCAGACGATGGGCGGCAAACTGGCGCGCATAGCGGCCGGTCAGCGGGAAGACCTGCCGTTCGCTCTCCAGTTGGCAGAGACCAAGACGATTATCGAACGCGATATTCAGCGCCTGATTGAACGCGGCGTCATCGGCCTGCTGCATCCGCTGCGCCTCTTCCGGCGACAGCGACCAGACGATCGAGCACAAATGCGGATCGCTAAGCGGCAGGAAGGCCAGAATGCCCTCGCCGTGGAACGCCTGACGCGCCACCGCCTGATGCGGCTCGGCGGTACGGATCGTCGCCACCAGCGCGTGATGGCGGTAGTCCCAGAAGGTCAGCGGGATATCGGCTTTATTACGCAACCACGAGTTCGCGCCATCGGCGCCGACCACCAGCCGCGCGGTCAGCATGCTGCCGTCCTGCAGGCTTAGAAAGGCTTCGTTCTCGCCCCACGCGACCTGCTGCAGCTGCGCTGGCGCCAGCAGCGTCACGTCGGCGCAGCGCTCGGCTTTCTGCCATAGCGCATGATGCACCACGGCATTTTCAATAATATGGCCCAAATGGCTGAAGCCCATGCTCTGGTCATCGAAGCTGATACGGCCAAAGCTGTCTTTGTCCCATACTTCCATGCCGTGATAGCAGCTGGCGCGCTGAGCGATAATCTCATTCCAGACATCCAGCTTGCTCAACAGCTTTTCGCTGGCGGCATTGATTGCCGAAACCCGCAGCGCCGGCGGCGCATCGGCGCTCAGGGGCTGCGGCGCCGCTTGTTCCAGCACCGCGACGCGCAGGCCGCTGCCCTGTAAACCACAGGCCACCGCCAGTCCCACCATTCCGCCGCCAATAATGGCAACATCAACACTTTGCACGTTCTACTCCTTAACGGGGAACCCAACCGAGGGTACGCTGCGCCAGCGCATCGCGCGCCGGGGTAAATAATTCCATCGCCATCAGCCCAACGTTGCGCCCCGCCACCAGCGGCGCCCAGCGGTTGGCAAATAAATGCACTAGCCCATCGGTCACGCCGATGGTGGCGGCTTTATCATCCGCTCGCCGCGCCTGGTAGCGACACAGCAGCGAATAATCGCCCACATCTTCTCCGACAGCATGCGCGGCGGCCAGCATTTCAGCCAGGCTCATCACATCGCGCAGGCCGAGATTAAAACCCTGCCCGGCGATCGGATGCAGCGTCTGCGCCGCATTTCCGACCAGCGTCAGTCGGTGCGACACCGCGCGGCTGGCGGTAGTTAGCGCCAGCGGATAGACGCTGCGCTTACCGGCATGGGTAATCCGCCCCAACCGCCAGCCAAACGCCTGCTGTAATTCCTGACAAAAACGTTCATCAGACCAGCTAAGCACTTCATCGCGCCGCGACTGCGGGTGGCACCACACCAGCGAACAACGCCCTTGCGACATCGGCAGCATCGCCAGCGGACCATGCGCGGTAAAGCGCTCGAAGGCGCGGCCTTCATGAGGCAGCGCGGTGCTGACGTTGGCGATAATCGCCAGTTGCTCATACGGCTGCTGCTGCCAGCTAATGCCGCAGCGGGCGCCCAGTGACGAACGCGAACCGTCCGCTGCCACCAGCAGCTGACCATTAATAACTTCACCGCTATCCAGGGTGAGGCTAACGCTCTCCTGGCTACGGCTGACCGCTTCGACTTTTGCCGGGCAGTGCAACGTGACGCCCGGCGCCTCGCGCAGCAGGCTAAACAGCCGCTGGCCGACATCGTGGAGTTCAACCACCTGCCCCAGCGCCGCCAGGCCATACTCCTGCGCCGCCAGATTCACAAAACCGGCGTGACCGCGATCGCTAACGTGCACGCGCTGGATGGGCGTCGCCCGTTCAGCGAGGCGCTGCCAGATGCCGATACGCGACAGCTGCTGGCAGGTACCGGCAGCCAGCGCAATGGCCCGGTCGTCAAAACCGGGATGGCGTGACGAATCCGGGTCCTGCGCTTCAATCAGATGGACCGGCAGCGCGCCGCCGGTCAAACGGGAGATGGCCAGCGCGAGGGTCGCCCCGGTCATCCCGCCGCCGACGATCAGCACGCTCATGATTGCCGCGCCGCCGCCATCAGCGCCTCTATCTCATCGGCCTTCTTGACCACCCCGGCGGTGAGATTTTCGTTGCCATCTTCGGTAATAACGATGTCATCTTCAATGCGGATGCCGATCCCGCGATACTGCGCGGGGACATCGGCGTCGGTAGCGATATACAGCCCCGGCTCGACGGTCAACACCATTCCCGGCTCCAGTACGCGCGAACGGTCGGTATCGTAATTACCGACATCGTGCACATCCAGCCCCAGCCAATGGCTCAAGCCATGCATAAAGTACGGGCGGTGAGCGTTATTGGCGATAAGCTCGTCAATCTCGCCTTTCAGGATCCCCAAACGCACCAGGCCGGTAATCATAATGCGCACGACTTCCTGATTAACCTGGTAAATTGAGGTTCCCGGACGATACAGCTCCAGCGCGGTTTCCAGCGATTCCAGCACGATGTCGTAGATTTCACGCTGCGGCTGACTGAATTTGCCGTTAACCGGGAAGGTACGGGTAATGTCGCCCGCGTAGCCGCGGTATTCGCAGCCGGCGTCAATCAGCACTAAATCGCCATCGCGCAGTTCAGATTCGTTTTCGGTGTAGTGCAGAATGCAGCCGTTTTCCCCGCCGCCAACGATGGTGTTATAGGACGGGAAACGTGCGCCGTGGCGGTTGAATTCATGGAGAATTTCGCCTTCCAACTGATATTCGAACATGCCGGGGCGGCACTTTTCCATCGCTCGGGTATGCGCAAGCGCGGTGATTTCGCCGGCGCGGCGCATGACTTCCAGTTCTTCGGCAGATTTAAACAGACGCATTTCATGAACCATAGGCCGCCAGTCGATGACGGAGTTCGGCGCCTGCAGGTTCTGACGTGATCCTTTACGCAGTTTTTCGAGGGCGTTGAAGACAATTTCATCGGCGTAGGCGTATTCGCCCTGGGCGAAATAGATAGCGTCCAGGCCGTTGAGCAGTTGGTACAGCTGCTGATTGATTTCGCTAAACGCCAGCGCGCGGTCGACGCCAAGCTTGCCCGGCGCGGCATCCTGGCCCAGACGGCGGCCAAACCAAATTTCAGCAGTCAGATCGCGAACGCGGTTAAACAGCACGCTATGGTTGTGCGTTTCATCACTTTTGATCAACACCAGCAGCGCTTCCGGTTCGTTAAAGCCGGTGAAATACCAAAAATCGCTGTTCTGCCGGTAGGGATATTCCGAATCTGCGCTGCGCACCGCTTCCGGCGCGGCGAAAATCAGCGCCGCGCTGCCCGGCTGCATCTGCGCCAATAATGCCTGGCGACGAGAAAGAAACTCCTGCTGTGTCATGACGCCCCCTGAATGTCGTTTTTAATTAGTGTAGCGTTGGCTTGCGTACTTCCGGCGCGGTTGGCTGCTGGCGCGCGAAGGTATCGTGGCACAGTAACGCAGCGACGCGTACGTACTCGATAATTTCCTCCAGAGACATCTCCAGCTCTTCCTGATCTTCGTCTTCGTCGTAGCCGAGTTGCGCGATGTTACGCAGGTCGTCGATGGCCTCGCCGGTCTCATCTTTCACCTTATCCAGCTTCGGCTGGGTCACGCCAAGGCCGAGCAGGAAGTGGTTAACCCAGCCCGCCAGCGCGTCGGCGCGGTCGAAAACGCTGACATTATCGCCTTCCGGCATATACAGCTGGAACAAGAAACCGTCGTCTTCCAGCGAGTCACTGGTGGCGGAATGCATGCTACGCAGCGCCTGGGCCAGTTCGTGACCGAAGGCGAGACCTTCGTTGGTCAGGTCATGCACCAGCGGAAGCCAGCTGCTGTCGGTGTTGCCGCCGCAGAGGATCCCGCTAATCAAACCGTGCATCTCGGCCGGGGTTAATCCCACCCCTTGTTGGTTCAGTAACTGGTCTACATCGTTGTAACCAGGCATTTCGTTCTGTATAGACATGCGCATTCGTCGTCGTTGGGAGGAATATTCATGGTATGCTACCACTTTGGACCCTGGTGAACCAGAAAAGGGCTTGTATCTCCACACCAGGGTAGCTATAGTGTCGCCCCTTCGCAGACCCGGGCTCGGGTGTGAAGGCAGCGCAGTCAATCAGCAGGAAGGTGGCATGTCTGCACAACCCGTAGATCTCCAAATTTTTGGCCGTTCACTGCGAGTGAATTGCCCGCCTGAACAAAGGGATGCCCTGAATCAGGCAGCTGAAGACCTTAATCAGCGGTTGCAAGATTTAAAAGAACGCACTAGAGTCACAAATACTGAGCAGTTGGTCTTCATCGCCGCGTTGAACATCAGCTATGAGTTGACTCAGGAAAAAGCGAAGACCCGCGACTACGCCTCCAGTATGGAACAGCGCATTCGCATGCTTCAGCAGACCATTGAACAAGCGTTGCTTGAGCAAGGTCG
>CABUCP010000291.1 GCA_902490055.1 uncultured Klebsiella sp.
CGGGCTGTTTGCGTTCGTAGGCGGAAATCGCCTCTTCATGCTGCAACGTCAGGCCAATGCTATCCAGGCCGTTGAGCATACAGTGGCGGCGGAAATCATCGATTTTAAAGCTGTAGGTATTATCTCCTGCTTTAACCACCTGCGCTTCCAGATCCACTTCAAACGTAATGCCAGGGTTAGCCTGCACCAGCTTGAACAGCTCATCAACCTGCTCATCGCTGAGGGTCACCGGCAGCAGTTGGTTATTGAAGCTGTTGCCGTAGAAGATATCGGCAAAGCTTGGCGCAATCACCACCTTGAAACCGTAATCGGTCAGCGCCCACGGCGCATGCTCGCGCGAGGAGCCGCAGCCGAAGTTTTCCCGCGCCAGCAGAATTGATGCCCCTTTGTATTGCGGGAAGTTCAGCACGAACTCCGGATTGGGCTCCTGTCCCTGGTCATCGAGGAAGCGCCAGTCATTAAACAGGTGCGCGCCGAAGCCGGTACGGGTGACTTTCTGCAGGAACTGCTTTGGAATGATCGCATCGGTATCGACGTTTGCGGCATCCAGCGGAACCACCAGGCCAGTATGTTGGGTAAATTTCTCTGCCATGATGGTTTCCTTATTTCATGCTACGAATATCGGCGAAATGGCCGGTAACGGCTGCCGCCGCGGCCATCGCCGGGCTGACTAAATGGGTACGTCCGCCGCGGCCCTGGCGGCCTTCAAAGTTACGGTTGCTGGTAGATGCGCAGCGCTCGCCCGGATTCAGGCGGTCGTTGTTCATCGCCAGGCACATCGAGCAGCCAGGCAAACGCCACTCAAAACCGGCTTCAATGAAAATCTTATCCAGGCCTTCTGCTTCCGCCTGCGCTTTTACCGGACCGGAGCCGGGAACCACCAGCGCCTGCACGCCAGGCGCCACTTTACGGCCTTTGGCGATTTCCGCCGCGGCGCGTAAATCTTCGATTCGCGAATTAGTGCAGGAACCGATAAAGACTTTATCGATTGCCACTTCGGTCAACGGTACGCCGGATTTCAGCCCCATATAGGCCAGCGCTTTCTCGGCGCTGGCGCGCTCAACTGGATCGCTGAACGAGGCCGGATCCGGAATGATGTCGGTTACTGAGATCACCTGGCCTGGGTTGGTGCCCCAGGTCACCTGCGGCGCAATCTCTTGCGCCTGCAGGGTTACCACGGTATCAAAGGCGGCGCCATCGTCGGTTTTCAGGGTTTTCCAATATTCCACCGCGTCGGCGAAATCCTGGCCCTTCGGCGCATGCAGGCGGCCCTGCACATAGTTGAACGTCGTGTCGTCCGGCGCAACCAGCCCTGCTTTGGCGCCCATTTCGATCGCCATGTTGCACAGGGTCATGCGGCCTTCCATGCTCAGATCGCGGATAGCTTCGCCGCAGAACTCGACCACGTGGCCGGTCCCGCCGGCGCTGCCGGTTTTCCCGATGATCGCCAGCACGATATCTTTGGCGGTAATGCCCGGCGCCGCTTTGCCTTGCACTTCAATTTTCATGGTCTTCGCGCGACCCTGTTTCAGGGTCTGGGTCGCCAGCACATGTTCAACTTCGGAGGTGCCGATACCGAACGCCAGCGCGCCGAAAGCGCCGTGGGTGGCGGTATGGGAATCGCCGCACACGATGGTCATCCCCGGCAGGGTGACGCCCTGTTCCGGGCCCATCACGTGAACGATGCCCTGGAACGGGTGGTTCAAGTCATACAGCTCAACGCCGAACTCTTTACAGTTCTTAATCAGCTCCTGCATCTGGATGCGGGCCATTTCGCCAGAAGCATTGATATCTTTGGTCTGCGTAGAGACGTTGTGATCCATGGTGGCGAAGGTTTTACCCGGCTGGCGCACCGGACGGCCGTGCGCGCGCAGACCGTCAAAGGCCTGTGGCGACGTCACTTCGTGCACCAGATGGCGGTCGATGTACAGTAACGGGGTTTCGTTTTGCGCTTCATATACCACGTGCGCATCAAACAATTTTTCGTATAACGTCTTCGCCATGATTACACCCCTTCAGCGACATAGCGGGCAATGATATCGCCCATTTCATCAGTACTGACCGCCGCCGCGCCGCGCGCTAAGTCGCCGGTACGGATACCTTCTTCTAAGGCGCGGTTGATAGCGTTTTCAATGGCGCTTGCCGCGTCATCGGCATCAAGGCTATAGCGCAGCAGCAGCGCCAGCGACAGAATCTGCGCAATTGGGTTGGCGATATTTTTACCGGCGATGTCCGGCGCCGAGCCGCCTGCTGGTTCATACAGTCCGAAACCCTGCTCGTTGAGGCTGGCGGACGGCAGCATCCCCATGGAACCGGTGATCATGGCGCACTCGTCCGACAAGATATCGCCGAACAGGTTAGAGCACAGCAGCACGTCGAACTGCGATGGGTCTTTAATCAGCTGCATCGTCGCGTTATCGATATACATATGCGCCAGTTCAACGTCCGGATATTCTTTGCCGATTTCGCTGACGATTTCGCGCCACAGGATAGAAGACTGCAGCACGTTGGCTTTATCGATAGAGGTCACCTTATGGCGGCGTTTACGCGCGGATTCAAAAGCGATACGCGCGATGCGTTCGATTTCAAAGCGATGATAGACCTCGGTGTCGAAGGCTTTTTCGTGCTGGCCGCTGCCTTCACGGCCTTTTGGCTGACCGAAGTAGATGCCGCCGGTCAGTTCGCGAACGCATAAAATGTCGAAGCCGTTAGCGGCGATATCGGCGCGCAGCGGGCAGAACTCCTCCAGCCCCTGATACAGTTTGGCCGGGCGCAGGTTGCTGAATAATTTGAAATGTTTACGCAGCGGCAGCAGCGCGCCGCGCTCCGGTTGCTCGGCCGGCGGCAGATGTTCCCATTTCGGGCCGCCGACGGAACCAAACAGAATCGCGTCGGCCTGTTCGCAGCCCTCAACGGTGGCTTTTGGCAGCGGCATTCCCTGACGGTCGATGGCGATACCGCCAACGTCATACTGGCTGGTGGTGATGTGCATAGAGAAACGGTTACGTACGGCTTCCAGTACTTTCATCGCCTGGTTCATCACTTCCGGGCCAATACCATCACCCGGCAAAACGGCAATATGGTAATTCTTCGACATTACACGGTTTCCTTATTGTTCTCTTTATTCTTAGCTTGGCGTTGCAATTCTTTTTCGACTTCGGCGGCGCGCCAGATGTTATTCAGCACGTGCACCATCGCCTTGGCGGAGGATTCAACGATATCGGTCGCCAGACCGACGCCGTGGAAACGACGACCGTTGTATTCAACGACGATGTCCACCTGACCCAGCGCGTCTTTGCCGTGTCCTTTGGCGCTTAAGCCGTACTTCACTAAATCGATGTTGTAGTCGGTTACGCGGTTGATTGCCTGGTAAATGGCGTCTACCGGACCGTTGCCATTAGCGGCTTCGGTTTTCACTTCATCGCCGCACGCCAGTTTGATAGAGGCGGTGGCAATGTCGCTGGAGCCGGACTGGACGCTGAAGTAATCCAGGCGGAAATGCTCTGGCTCTTCCTGCTGCTTGTTAATAAACGCCAGCGCTTCCAGATCGTAATCGAAGACCTGGCCTTTTTTGTCCGCCAGCTTCAGGAATGCGTCGTACAGATGATCCAGGTTGTAATCGCTCTCTTTGTAGCCCATCTCTTCCATACGGTGTTTTACCGCCGCACGACCAGAACGTGAAGTCAGGTTCAGCTGTACCTGGTTCAGACCGATGGATTCCGGGGTCATGATTTCGTAGTTTTCGCGGTTCTTCAGCACGCCGTCCTGGTGGATACCGGAGGAGTGGGCGAAGGCGCCGGTGCCGACGATGGCTTTGTTAGCGGGGATCGGCATGTTGCAGATCTGGCTGACGGTCTGGCTGGTACGCCAGATTTCGTGGTGGTTGATGTTGGTGTGCACGTTCATGATGTCTTTGCGCACTTTGATCGCCATGATCACCTCTTCCAGCGCGCAGTTACCGGCGCGTTCGCCGATACCGTTCATTGCGCCTTCTACCTGACGGGCGCCAGCGTGGACCGCGGCGAGAGCGTTGCCGACGGCGATGCCCAAATCATCATGGGTGTGGACGGAAATAATCGCCTTGTCGATATTCGGCACGCGCTCATACAGACCGCTGATGATATTGGCGTATTCAAACGGCATGGTATAGCCGACGGTGTCCGGGATATTAATCGTCGTCGCGCCGGCACGGATTGCCGCTTCAACAACGCGAGCCAGATCGTCAATCGGCGTGCGACCAGCGTCTTCGCAGGAGAACTCAACATCATCGGTATAGTTACGCGCGCGCTTCACCATATGAATAGAGCGCTCGATGACTTCGTCCAGGGTGCTGCGCAACTTGGTGGCGATGTGCATCGGCGATGTGGCGATGAAGGTATGAATACGGAACGCTTCGGCCACTTTTAAGGATTCCGCCGCTACGTCGATGTCTTTCTCAACGCAGCGGGCCAGGGCGCAAACGCGGCTGTTTTTGATGGTGCGAGCGATAGTCTGCACTGATTCAAAATCACCTGGAGAAGAAACCGGGAAACCGACTTCCATTACATCGACGCCCATACGTTCGAGGGCCATGGCGATCTGCAGCTTTTCTTTCACGCTCAGGCTGGCCTGTAACGCTTGTTCCCCATCACGTAAGGTGGTATCGAAAATAACGACTTGCTGGCTCATGGTTTAGATCCTTAGTCTGTTGCCTGGCGCCTTGCTTCGAGCATAAAAAAACCCGCGCAATGGCGCGGGTTTAGTGTCTAGCTGGAAGATGACTTAACGCTGAACGTCGCCCAACAGCCTACCGCGCATAATGGATGCGTTTAGTAGTAGTAGGCTGGTGAAGCGAGTGGTGCGAATCATG
>CABUCP010000292.1 GCA_902490055.1 uncultured Klebsiella sp.
TAACACATAAATCTTATTTATATGTATAAAATATCGTAGCCATCGCATTATTCGAATTCCGTTGGCGATTATTTGGCGCGCTCAGGAGGAAAATATGCTCTCAACATCGCCTTCAATGGCACTGTATTCCCGGTTGTGGCAGGCCTTTGACTCCACGCCCGCACCGGCGATCGATTTTCGTCATCATGGCGCATTATCTTCCTGTTTTGCCGTCAGCGATTTTGCCGCCGCCTCTATGGGAATTGCCGCCGCTTACCTGGCTCGCTTGTGTAACGCATCCGCTACACCGGTTGTCGACCGCCGGCTGGCCTCCTGTTGGTTTTCCAGCAGCGTTAAACCGCTTAATCGCCCCCCTCAGCAGCTTTGGGATCCGCTGGCAGGCGATTACCCCACTCAGGATGGCTGGATCCGTCTGCATACCAATGCGGCCCACCACAGGCAAGCCGTGGCGAGCGTTCTCGGCGATCACCCTACTCGAGCGGCACTCGCACTGCAGGTCTCTCAGTGGCGTGCTCAGGCGCTGGAACAAATCCTCGTTGATAACGGCGGCTGCGCCGCGGCAATGCGCAACGCCGGACAGTGGCAAGCCCACCCGCAGGGCATCGCAGTTAGTCAGCAGCCGCTGCTCATTGAAGAAAATTTGCCATCGGGACCGCCGCTGAACTGGCCGCTATGTCCGGCCCGGCCGCTGCGCGGGATCCGGGTGCTGGATTTAACCCGTATCATCGCCGGGCCTGTCGCCACACGCTTTCTCGCCGGGCTTGGCGCCGACGTGTTGCGTATCGACCCTGTCGACTGGCAGGAGCCAACGCTCGAAGAAGAGATAACCCTCGGTAAACGCTGCGCCCGTTTGAATATAAAAACGCAAATCGATAAGCAACGTTTAATAGTTTTACTCTCTCAAGCTGATGTCATTGTCCACGGTTACCGCGCCGATGCGCTTGATGCTTTAGGCCTGGATAGCCAGACCAGAGCCGCATTGTCGCCGGGAATTATTGATATTTCGCTGAATGCCTGGGGGTGGGATGGCCCATGGCGTAACCGCCGCGGATTTGACAGTCTGGTGCAGATGGCCTGCGGTATTGCCGAAGCTGGACAACGCTGGCGCGGCGCGGACAAGCCCATCCCACTGCCGGTACAGGCCTTAGATCACGCCACCGGCTATCTGATGGCAGCGGCAGTGTTAAAAGGACTTCTCCAACGCCTTGAGAACGGCGCAGGCTATCGCGCACGGTTGTCGCTGGCGCGCGTCGCCGCCAGCCTGATGCAGTGGCCGGCAGCGCAGCAGGAAGCGCCCTTCACCCCGTTACAGCGGGCCGATTTTAATCCTGCGCTAGAGTGGTCAACGTTTGGTCTGGCGCAGCGGCTGAATTTCCCAATCCGCCTTGCCGGCACGCCAATTGTCTGGTCGCGGCCGCCCTGCCGATTGGGAGCGGCTGCGCCAGAATGGTAACCCTTACTGCATCAAGAATTTCTCGAGGAATTGGCGGGTACGCGGCTGCTGCGGATTAGCAAACAACTCTCTGGCGTTACCCTGCTCGACGATGCGCCCCTGATCCATAAAGATCGCCCGGTCGGCAACGTCGCGGGCGAAGCTCATCTCGTGGGTGACGATGACCATGGTGCGTTTCTCCTGCGCCAGCTGGCGAATGGTATTTAATACCTCGCCTACCAGTTCAGGATCCAGCGCCGATGTCGGTTCATCAAACAGGATCACGTCCGGGCGCATCGCTAGCGCGCGGGCAATCGCCACTCGCTGCTGCTGGCCGCCGGATAACCGCCTCGGGTAACTATTCTCTTTGCCCGATAACCCCACCTTCGCCAGTAGTTCACGCGCCAGCGAAATGGCCCCGTTTTTATCTTCACCTTTTACAATAACCGGCCCCTCAATAATATTTTCCAGCACCGTCCGGTGTGGAAATAGATTGAAGTTCTGGAATACAAAGCCGACGTGCTGGCGCAGGCGACGAATGAGCCCTTTCTGCTGGCTAATGCTACGTGCGGTGTCGATGGTTACATCGCCTACACGGATAGTGCCGGCTTCGGGTTGTTCGAGCAGGTTAATACTGCGTAGCAGCGTCGTTTTACCGGAACCGCTGGGGCCGATAATCGCCACGACTTCACCTTCCTGAACCTCAAGGTCGATACCGTGCAGCACGGTCTGACCATGGAATTTCTTCACCAGGTTTTTAACTTCAATCGCACTCATTTTGGATCACGCTCCTGGCGATTCAGCTGATTTTCAAAATAATTCTGCAGCGTCGACAGTACCGTCGCCATCACCCAATAAATGAGCGAAGCGGCAAGATACATGGTGAACACTTCCAGGGTTCGGGAAGTAATCAGCTGCGCCTGACGGAACAGCTCCGGTACCTGAATCGTCGCCGCCAGCGAGGTATCTTTGACCAGGCTGATAAAGCTGTTGGACAATGGCGGCAACGCCACGCGAGCGGCCTGCGGCAGAATCGCCCGTCGCAGAGTCTGCCACGGCGTCATCCCGATACTCGCCGCCGCTTCCCACTGTCCTTTATCAATCGAGGCAATGGCCGCGCGCAGCGTTTCCGCCGCATAGGCCGCAGTGTTCAGCGACAGACCAATCATCGCCGCCGGGATCGGATCCAGCTCAATGCCAAACTGCGGCAGACCGTAATAGATCATAAAGAGCTGGGCGATGAGCGGGGTACCGCGGAAAATAGAGATATACATCCGCGCCAGCCATCTGATTGGCCAGATGGATGACATACGCATCAGCGCGAGAATAAAGCCCAGCAGCAGGCCGAAGAACATCCCGCCGATGCTCAGCTGTAGCGTAAATACCGCGCCTTTTAACAAGTAAGGCGCGGAATCAATAACCAATTGGATACTTTCTTGCATTCGATTCGTTCTGTATTAGACGTGCGGATGATAGGCAAACAGCGCCGGCGCGCCGCCCGTATGGATAAATAGAATCGGTCCCTCATCCTTAAAACGATTCTGGTTAATACCGTCAATCAGCCCGGCCATCGCCTTGCCGGTATAAACCGGATCCAGCAAAATGCCTTCCAGCTGTGCCAGCAGCTTCACCGCTTCCATGCCTTCTTCATTCGGCGTGCCGTAGCCCGGCGCGAAATAATCATCCCATAGGGTAATCTCCGCTTTGGCCTGCAGCTCAAGGCTGTTGGCCACGGCCTGCTGAAGGGCAACGACCTTCGGCAACTGGTCAGCAACGCTGCGTGACACGGTCACACCAATCAATTCCGCGTTCGGCATCAGCTGTTCCAGGCCTACGGCCAGACCGGCATGAGTACCGGCGCTACCTGAAGCCACCACCACCGAAGAGATCGCCACCGCCCCTTCGCACTGTTGCGCGATTTCCAGCGCGCTCTCAACATAGCCTAATGCGCCCAGAGCGTTAGAGCCGCCGACCGGAATAACGTACGGGCGGTAGCCTTGGGCTTCAATGCGAGTCGCTAATTCTTCAAGCTGCGCATTGGGATCGGTCAGCGCATCACACATTTCAATTTGCGTATTAAACAAATCCAGCAACAGTCGGTTGCCGTTGCTGAGATAGTTTTCCGCACGGGTGCCAATCGGGTTTTCCAGCAGCGCCACGCAGTGCAGGCCAAGTTTTGCCGCGACGGCCGCCGTCTGGCGAACATGATTCGATTGGATCGCGCCGGCGGTAATCAGCGTATCCGCGCCTTCACGCAGGGCATCGGCGGCGAGGAATTCCAGCTTACGCAGTTTATTCCCCCCCATTGCCATCGGCGTTACATCGTCGCGTTTAATAAAAATTTCCCGCCCGAGGTGGTCGGACAGCCGTGGCAGATATTCCAGCGGCGTCGGCGCGCCAATAAATTCCAGGCGCGGAAAACGCGTTAAATTTTGCAGTGACATGGCACCTCCTGACTCAGTTATCCTTATTATGCACGCAGTTGCGCACGAAATAAAAAAAGGCGCCGTCATCAGCGCCTTTTTTCATCTTGAGAAGTTACTTAGTGACGTCGGCGCCAAACCATTTTTCGGAAAGCGCCTTCAGGCTGCCATCTTTTTGCATATCAGCAATTGCACCATCTACCGCTTTCAGCAGATCCTCATTACCTTTACGCAGCGCAACGCCGGATTCCTGACGTGAGAATGCTTCGCCCGTTACAGCCAGCGTGTTGTTGGTTTTCTTCACCAGATCCAGCGCCGCCAGGCGGTCGACCAGAATAGCGTCAATACGGCCAACGCGCAGATCCTGATATTTTGTCGGGTCATCATCGTAGGTGCGAATATCTACGCCCTGGACGTTTTGGCGCAACCACTCTTCATAGTTGGTGCCCAGACCCACGCCGACTTTTTTACCTTTCAGGTCCGCTGCGGTTTTGATAATGCCTTCATTACCTTTTTTCACCAATGCCTGCACGCCGGAAATGGTGTAAGGCGTAGAGAAGTCATATTTTTTCTTACGCTGGTCGGAAATCGTGACCTGGTTAATCACCACATCAATACGTTTGGAATCGAGAGAAGCCAGCATGCCGTCCCATTTGGTCGGTTTAAGGTCCGCTTTCACGCCAAGGTGCTTCGCCAGCTCATTGGCAAAATCAACTTCAAAACCGGTCAGTTTGCCATCATCACCCTGATAGCTAAACGGCGGGTAGGTTCCTTCCAGGCCGACGCGCAGCGTGCCGCGCTCTTTGACCTGGTTCAGCAGATTTTCTGCGGCGAAGGTTTTCACGCTTACGCCCGCCATCAATGCGACGGCCATTGCGCCCATCAGCGCCTGACGACCCAGAAGTGCTAATTTCATAGATACCCCGAATATGATGAGATTTTCCAGTAGTGTAAGGCGTTTAGCTGCAGCCTACCAACATCTATCCGCTACA
>CABUCP010000293.1 GCA_902490055.1 uncultured Klebsiella sp.
TGAGCTCGGCAAGCTCCGCCAATACCAGATCCGGATCCAGGGGCGGCGGTGGGACTTCCTGCACCCAGGCATCATACAGACGCCAGGAGACGGCCAGCAGTACCGGGCCGATAAACAGGCCAATCATGCCGAAGGCGATCAGGCCGCCGATGACGCCGGAGAGGATGAGAATCATCGGTAGGTCGGCGCCCATGCGAATCAGCACCGGACGGATGACGTTATCCATGGTGCCGACTACGCAGCTCCAGACCAACAGC
The DNA here is from genome assembly GCA_902490055.1 of uncultured Klebsiella sp. GTDB lineage: Bacteria > Pseudomonadota > Gammaproteobacteria > Enterobacterales > Enterobacteriaceae > Klebsiella. Next base: position 258 of record CABUCP010000293.1, read on the forward strand.
ACCGTGCCCCAGGTGGTATCGCCGGTCCAGTACAGCCAGATAATCGACGGCACCAGTACAATCAGCGGCCCCAGCTGTACCAGGCAGGTGAAAATCATCACCACCGTCAGCAGCGCGGCGTAAGGTACGCCGCTAATCGCCAGCCCGATACCGCCTAGTACCGCCTGCGCCAGCGCGGTGACCACCACGCCCAACGCCACGGCGCGCACGGCCTGCCCGGCAAGAACGACGGCGGCATCGCCGCGCTTGGAGGCCAAACGCGTTGCGAAGTAGCGGAAGCCGTAAGCCACTCTTTCGCCGCGCCAGTACAACAGGGCGCTGAACAGCAGCATCAGTCCGCAGTAGACCAGCAGTTTACCGATATGCGCCGCCTGGCCAACGAACCAGGTGGTCGTGGCGCCAATGTACGGACGAACCTTGGCCATAATTGCCGTACCGCCCATCTCGAGCAGACTATGCCAGGCGGAATAGAGTTTGTCGCCAATCAGCGGGATCGAGTTCAGCCAGGCGAAATCAGGTAGCGTTACCTGGCCGCTACTGACGATTTTAATCAGCGGAGCGCTATTATCGACCAGACTGTTGACCAGCAGGGCGATGGGAATAACGAACAGAAGAAACAGCAGCAACGTCATCACCAACACTGCCAGAGAGCGCCTGCCGAACAGCAGCTTCTGCAGACGTAATAGCACCGGCCAGGTGGCGATGACCACGGTGCCAGCCCAGGCAAAGGACAGAATAAATGGTTGGACAACCCACAGGCAGGAAATAATTATCAGGGACAAAAACAGCACCGACAGCAGAATTTGCGGTATGTCCCGGGGCTGATGTTGGTTAATCATAGAGAAAATTTACCTTTCCAGTCGCGTCTCAATGCTGACGCAGCGTAATTCCATGTACAGATAATAATATCAATAATTTCGCGCGCCTGATTTTGCCCGTAAAACTGGTGGGCGGATATGAAAAAAATGTGATAAAAAGTTGAGTGCGCCACGCAAACGTTTAGTTTGCGCATTATTAAATCATTTAAACACAACATATTCAGGCAGGGTCAAGCGTCATGATCCCACAGATTTCTCAAGCGCCGGGCGTCGTTCAACTGGTGCTTAATTTTTTGCAGGTACTGGAGCAACAAGGTTTTACCGGCGATACCGCCACCAGCTACGCCGACCGGCTGACCATGGCGACCGACAATAGCGTGTATCAGCTGTTGCCGGACGCAATACTGTTTCCGCGCTCTACCGCCGACGTCGCGCTGCTGGCCCGTCTGGCGGCGGAAGAGCGTTTTAAATCGCTGATCTTTACCCCGCGCGGCGGCGGCACCGGTACCAATGGTCAATCGCTGAATGCGGGGATCATTGTCGATATGTCGCGCTATATGAACCGCATCATTGAGATTAACCCGGAAGAGGGCTGGGTGCGGGTCGAAGCCGGGGTGATCAAAGATCAGCTCAATCAATTCCTTAAGCCTTACGGCTACTTCTTCGCGCCGGAGTTGTCGACCAGTAACCGCGCGACGCTTGGCGGAATGATCAATACCGATGCCTCCGGCCAGGGGTCGCTGGTTTACGGTAAAACCTCCGACCACGTCCTGGGCGTGCGCTCGGTACTGGTAGGCGGCGATATCCTCGATACCTTACCGATTCCCGCGGCGCTGGCTGAAACGCTGGGCCGTGAGCAGTCGGCAATTGGCCGTATCTACCGCACCGTGTATCAGCGTTGTAAAGCGCAGCGCCAGCTGATAGTTGATAAGTTCCCGAAGCTGAACCGCTTCCTGACCGGCTACGACCTGCGTCACGTATTCAATGATGAGATGAACGAGTTTGACCTGACGCGCATCCTGACCGGCTCTGAAGGCACGCTGGCCTTTATTACCGAGGCGCGGCTGGATATTACCCGCCTGCCGAAGGTGCGCCGCCTGGTTAACGTGAAGTATGACTCTTTTGATTCAGCGCTGCGTAACGCGCCGTTTATGGTCGACGCCAAAGCGTTGTCGGTGGAAACCGTCGATTCGAAAGTGCTTAATCTCGCACGTGAAGATATCGTCTGGCATTCGGTAAGCGAACTGATCGCCGATGTGCCGGATAAAGAGATGCTGGGTCTCAATATCGTTGAGTTTGCCGGCGATGATGACGAGCTCATTGACGGCCAGGTCACCGCCTTGTGCCAGCGTCTCGACGAACTGATGGCGCAGGGCGCCGCAGGGGTCATTGGCTGGCAGGTGTGCAATGAACTTGAGGGCGTCGAGCGCATCTATGCGATGCGTAAAAAGGCGGTTGGCCTGCTGGGCAACGCTAAAGGCGCCGCCAAACCGATACCTTTTGCCGAAGATACCTGCGTGCCGCCGGAGCATCTGGCGGATTACATCGTTGAATTTCGCGCGTTGCTCGATGGCCATGGGCTGAGCTACGGAATGTTTGGCCACGTCGATGCCGGGGTGCTACACGTTCGTCCGGCGCTGGATATGTGCGACCCTCAGCAGGAGGTGCTGATGAAGCAGATCTCCGACGAAGTGGTCGCGCTGACGGCCAAATACGGCGGCCTGCTGTGGGGGGAACACGGCAAAGGTTTCCGCGCCGAATACAGTCCCGCCTTTTTTGGCGAAGAGCTGTATAGCGAGCTGCGTAAGGTAAAGGCGGCTTTCGATCCGCATAACCGCCTTAATCCGGGGAAAATTTGTCCGCCGGAAGGCGTCGACGCGCCGATGATGAAAGTCGATGCGGTCAAACGCGGGACTTACGATCGGCAGATTCCCATCGCCGTGCGTAGCGCCTGGCGCGGCGCGATGGAGTGCAACGGCAACGGCCTGTGCTTCAACTTCGACGTGAAAAGCCCGATGTGTCCATCGATGAAGGTTAGCAATCAGCGTATTCATTCGCCGAAGGGGCGGGCGACGCTGGTACGCGAATGGCTACGCCTGCTGGCTGACCGCGGTATTGACCCAAATAAGCTCGAACAAGAGCTGCCGGAAAAAGGCGTCAGCCTGCGCGCCCTGATTGAGCGTACCCGCAACAGCTGGCATGCGCGTAAAGGTGAATACGATTTCTCGCATGAAGTGAAAGAGGCGATGTCCGGCTGCCTGGCCTGCAAAGCCTGCTCGACCCAGTGCCCGATTAAAATCGACGTTCCGGAATTTCGCTCCCGGTTCCTGCAGCTTTACCATAGCCGCTATCTTCGCCCGGTGCGCGACCATCTGGTCGCAACGGTTGAATCCTATGCGCCGCTGATGGCGCAGGCGCCAAAAACATTCAACTTCTTTATCAATCAGCCATGGATGCGCAAGCTGTCGGAAAAACATATCGGCATGGTCGATCTGCCGCTGCTTTCCGTACCATCGCTCAAGCAGCAGTTGGCCGGACACCGCTCGGCCAATACCACGCTTGAGGATCTCGAAGGCATGAGCGCCGAGCAGAAAGCCAGAACCGTGCTGGTGGTGCAGGATCCGTTTACCAGCTATTACGAAGCGCAGGTGGTGGCTGACTTCGTCCGCTTGATCGAGAAAGTAGGCTATCAGCCGGTGCTGCTGCCATTCTCGCCGAACGGTAAAGCCCAGCATATTAAAGGCTTCCTGACGCGCTTTGCGCGCACTGCGCAGAAAACCGCTGATTTCCTCAATCGCGTGGCGCAGTTGGATATCCCAATGGTTGGCGTCGACCCGGCGCTGGTGCTCTGTTATCGCGATGAATATAACCAGGCGTTGGGCGATAAGCGCGGCGACTTCCGCGTCATGCTGGTGCATGAATGGCTACCGCAAGCGCTGCCGCAAACCGCCGGGCAGGACAACGGCGGCGAGCCCTGGTATTTATTTGGCCACTGCACGGAAGTGACGGCGCTGCCCGCGGCGCCCAGGCAGTGGGCGGAGATCTTCGCCCGCTTTGGCGCGAAGATGGAATACGTCAGTACCGGCTGTTGCGGTATGGCTGGCACCTACGGTCACGAAGTGAAAAACCACGCCAACTCGCTGGCGATTTACGCGCTTTCCTGGCAGCAGGCGATGCAGCGTTTGCCGCGCAATCGCTGTCTGGCTACCGGCTATTCCTGCCGGAGTCAGGTTAAGCGTATTGAAGGCAGCGGAGTGCGCCACCCGCTGCAGGCTCTGCTGGAGATTATCGGATGATTTGGAAACGTCAGGCTTCGCTGCCGCAGCTTAATGCGATGGGCGAGGGTAATATGGTCGGCCTGCTGGATATTCAGTTCGTCGCCATCAGCGATAATGCGATTGAGGCGACGATGCCGGTCGATCATCGTACTCACCAGCCGTTTGGCCTGCTGCACGGCGGCGCATCGGTGGTGCTGGCGGAGACGCTGGGTTCGGTGGCGGGGTATCTGTGTAGTGAAGGTGAACAGAAGGTGGTGGGGCTGGAGGTGAACGCCAACCATATTCGTTCAGTGCGCAGCGGTCGAGTGCGGGGGGTTTGTACTGCGCTGCACGTCGGCTCTCGCCATCAGGTCTGGCAGATCGAAATATCCGATGAGCAGGGGCGTTTATGCTGTTCATCGCGGCTAACAACCGCCGTGCTATAACAGCATTATAAAGTGAGAGGGGATGCATCAGCATCCCCTTCAGACCGCTGACAAAGAAGAAAAA
>CABUCP010000294.1 GCA_902490055.1 uncultured Klebsiella sp.
TTCTTGCCGTATCCGCAGCACCATAAAGCGCAAAAAATGAACAATCACAAAACCCCTTCTACAGTTAAAAGAGGAGAAGGCTGCGGGAGCGGAAAATGGCGCTGTATACGATAGGCGAAGTGGCTCAGCTTTGTGATATCAACCCCGTGACGCTGCGCGCCTGGCAGCGACGTTATGGACTTATCAAGCCGCAGCGCACCGACGGCGGCCATCGTTTATTTAACGACGGTGAAATCGACCGCATCCGCGAAATTAAGCGCTGGATTGACGCCGGCGTCCAGGTCAGCAAAGTCAAAAACCTGTTGCCCAGCCGTGAAGATGACATTCAGGACGGCTGGCGCGAGCAGCAGGAGATCCTGCTCGGTTTCCTGCAGGAAGGACACTATCAGCGCCTGCGGCTGTGGCTTAAAGAACGTAGCCATAGTTATTCGGCAAAAATACTGGTCAATCATCTGTTCAATCCGCTGCGCCAGCGTCTGCTCAGCCCGCAGCCGACGCTACTGGCGCTGCGCAGCCTGCTTGACGGCATTCTGATCAACCACATTGCCCAATGTCTGGCGCATGCCTGGAAACGCCCGGGACATCACGCGGTGGTGATCGGCTGGAATATCGATGACACCACGCGATTGTGGCTGGAGGGATGGATTGCCTGCGAACAGGGCTGGCGGGTTGATGTTGTCGCGCATTCGCTCACGCAGATCCGCCCGCAGCTATTTCCCGACAGCACCCTGCTGGTGTGGTGCGCGGCGCCGCCGGGCAGCCTGCAGGAAGCGCAGCTACGCGGCTGGGAACAGCAGGAAAACCTGATTTGGCTAAATAGCAATTAATGTTTCATTAACACCAGCGCTTCACCGTATAATCTCTCCGTTAACAAAAGGAGCCTATCATGAAGCCAGCGAAAATCGCGGTCATTACCCTCTTCTTATGCATGGCCATCGGCGGGATCGGCGGCGTGATGCTGGCGGGTTACTCGTTTATTGTGCGTGGCGGTGTCGGCTGATCCACCGGTTCAGCCTTTCAAACAGGCGGTCAACGATGATCGCCGCCAATGCCACCAGCAGCGCCCCCTGCAGCACGTAAGCGGTATTAAAGCCGCTGAGGCCGATAATAATTGGCGTACCGAGCGTGTTGGCGCCAACCGTGGAAGCAATCGTCGCAGTACCGATATTGACGATGGTCGAAGTACGGATCCCGGCCAACATCACCGGCGCCGCCAGCGGCAGCTCCACTTTGCACAAACGCTGCCAACCGGTCATTCCCATTCCTTCGGCAATCCCCGATACGCCCGGCGGTATTGAGCTAAGCCCGGCCAGCGTCCCCTGCAGCACCGGCAAAATCCCGTATAGCGCCAGCGCAATCAGCGCCGGCTGCCAGCCAAAACCCATCACCGGCACCGCGATCGCCAGCACCGCCACCGGCGGAAACGTCTGCCCCATGGCGGCAATGGTCTCGACCAGCGGGCGAAACTCGCGCCCCGCGGGCCGGGTGACCGCAATTCCCGCGCCGACGCCGACGAGCGTCGCCACCAGGCTGGAGAACGCCACCAAGCCAAAATGGGCCAGCGTCAGCGCCAGGAAACTTTCTTGTTGATAAACCGGTCGCGGCAGTTCCGGAAATAGCCAACTAAACAACGGCGCGCTATGAGGCAATACCAACAGTAGCGCGACAAACAGCGCCATCAGCCACAGCAGCGGCTCGCGCAGCACTTTCACGCCGCACCGCCATCACGCAGCAGATCGGCAAAGTGCAGCGTGCCGCACGCTTGCCCCTGCGCATCCACCACCGGCAACACTTCGCTGCGGTGAGCGACAAACTGCGATAATGCTTCACGCAGGGTCATCGAAATAGTCAGCACGTCTCCCGGCAGCCGCTCGTCGCGGCGCAGATAATCACCCACGCCGCGTAGCGAAAGCAGGCGCACGCCCAGTTCGCTACGGCCAAAGAAGGTTTCGACAAAAGCGTTTTTCGGCTGCAGCAGCATCTGCAGCGGCTCACCCTGCTGCACCACTTCCCCGCCGTCCATTAGCACCAGGTGGTCCGCCAGGCGCAAAGCTTCGTCGATATCATGAGTCACCAGCACGATGGTGCGCCCGAGCAGACGATGGATGCGGATCATCTCCTGCTGTAGCGCTTCACGGGTCACCGGATCCAGCGCGCCGAAGGGCTCATCCATCAACAACACTTCCGGGTTAGCCGCCAGCGCCCGCGCCACGCCCACACGCTGCTGCTGGCCGCCGGAAAGCTGGTGCGGATAGCGCCCGCGCAGCAGCGGCTCAAGGCCCAGCAGCGCCATTAGCTCATCAACGCGCCCGGCAATTTTTCCGCGCGACCACTTTTGCAACTGCGGCACGGTGGCGATATTTTGCGCAACCGTCCAGTGCGGAAACAGGCCAATCGACTGGATGGCGTAACCCATACGCCGACGCAGCGCCAGTAGCGGCTGCTGGCGGATATCCTGGCCGGCGAAGCGGATAACGCCGCTATCCTGCTCCACCAGCCGGTTGATCATCTTCAGCGTGGTCGATTTTCCGGATCCGGAAGTGCCAATCAGTACCGAGAAAGCCCCTTCGCGCAGATGCAGGTTAAGATCCTTCACCGCCGGTTGCCCGGCGAAGGCTTTATTCACCCCGTCAAACTCAATCATGCGCTTCTCCTTTCAGCAACGCGCCCCACAGCGCAAAAACGGCGTCCACCACCACCGCCAGCGCAATCGTCGGAATAACCCCCAGCAACACCAGATCCAGCGCGCTGCTGAGCAGCCCCTGGAACACCAGCGCGCCGAAGCCGCCGGCGCCAATCAGCGCCGCCACCACCGCCATGCCGACGGTCTGTACGCTCACCACCCGCAGGCTGCGCAACAGGACCGGTAGCGCCAGCGGCAGTTGTACCTGGCGAAAACGCTGCCCTGCGCTCATTCCCATCGCCATCGCGCTCTCCAGCGCCTCGCGCGGCACCTGCTGCAGGCCGGTTACCACCCCGCGCACTAGCGGCAATAACGCGTACAGCACCAGCGCGATCAGCGCCGGCGCCATGCCAGTTCCGGAAACGCCGAGGTTCCCCAGCCACGGAAAGTGTCGGGTCAACCCGGCTAGCGGCGCAATCAGCAAGCCGAACAACGCAACCGAGGGAATAGTTTGAATGACATTGAGGAGAGTAAACACCGGCGCCTGCCAGCGCGGGCGCCGCCAGATGGCAAAACCAATCGACAGGCCAAGCAGCAGCCCCGGCAGCAGCGTGCCAAACAGCAGCCACAGATGTTGATGCAGGGCATCGTTAAACACATCTTCGCGGTTCACATATTCTTTCAGCAGTGAGAGCTGATCGAGCGCGCCTTGCCATAACAACAGACAAGGTAACAGCCACAGCTGCGCATTGAGCAGCCAGCGCCACAGCGCTCGCGGAGTCAGGCGGCGAATCGTATCGCTGGCGATCAGCAGACACAGCGCAAGTGAAAGCCACAGTCCGCTACCGGGCGAGGTGCGGGCCAGCGGCGAACCTTGCTCCGCCAGTTGGAGCGCGCTCTGCCCGGCGCCCCATAACAGCAGCGGCAGCAGTAAGTCGGCGATGAACAGACTTCCGAGCAGCGCCAGACGACCCGGGACCCAGCACAATAGCAACAATAACAGCCCCGCCGCTAGCTGCACGCCCGCCAGCCACGGCATCAGTTGCCACAGCCAACGCGCCTCGCCAGAAAGCAGGCGGTTAGGGGCATAGCTCACAAACGGCAGCGCCGCCACCGCTAACAACAGCAGCGTCAGCAGTAACGCCACGCGGTTATAACAACGAATAGTCACCAGTACTTACTTCAGCAGCCCTTTTTGTTGCAGATAGTCGGCGGCCACCTTTTTCGCATCGCGCCCTTCGACGGCGATGCTGGCATTCAGCTTCTGCAACGTTTTTTCATCGAGGGAGGCAAACACCGGATCCAGCCACTGCGCCATCTGTGGATAAGCTTTCAGCACCGCTTCGCGCACCACCGGGGTTGGCGCGTAAATCGGCTGCACGCCTTTTGGATCGCTTAACGTTTGCAGCCCCAGCGCCGCGACCGGGCCATCGGTGCCGTAAGCCATCGCCGCATTAACCCCGGAGGTTTGCTGCGCCGCCGCTTTGATGGTCACCGCGGTGTCGCCGCCCGCCAGCGACAGCAGCTGGTCTTGCTTGAGCTTAAAGCCGTAGGCCTTTTCAAACGCCGGCAGCGCATCGGCGCGCTCGATAAACTCAGCGGAAGCCGCCAGCTTAAAGTCGCCGCCCTTTTGCAGATATGCGCTCAGGTCGGACAATGAGGCAAGATGATGTTGTTCCGCCAAATCCTGGCGTACCGCGATGGTCCAGGTGTTGTTGGCCGGCGCCGGCGCCAGCCAGATCAGCTTGTTCTTTTCCGCGTCCAGCATTTTGACTTTTTCATAACCCTGTTTCGCGTTTTTCCACGCCGGGTCAGTTTCATCTTTAAAGAAGAAGGCGCCGTTGCCGGTATATTCCGGATAGATATCCAGCTCACCGGCGGTAATCGCCCCGCGGACCACCGGCGTGGTGCCCAACTGAACTTTGTTGACGGTTTTCACCCCGTGACTCTCCAGCACCTGCAATATAATGTTGCCGAGCAGCGCCCCTTCCGTGTCGATTTTAGAGCCTACCTTCACCGGTTCTGCTGCCTGTAAAGGCAGGCTAACCAGCGCCGTCAGCGCCAAAGCGCCGGACCATTTTGTTGCCATCATCATCCCACTTCCCTCTGTTCTTTTACGCTCCGTTTACAGAAGC
>CABUCP010000295.1 GCA_902490055.1 uncultured Klebsiella sp.
TGATTGTCATGGATTGTGCAACCTACTATCGAGCGGGTCAATATCGACATGTTCCTTTATTAAGAGGTCATACCGTGCTCAATCTTCGCGCTTCTGCGCACTTCTACGGCTGGCTTAATGGCTTTATCGGCGTCGCTATCTTCAGCGGGTCGCTGCCCGCAACCCGCCTTGCCGTACTCGAGTTCGATCCGTTCTTTCTGACCTTCTGTCGGGCGGCGATTGCCGGGGTTCTCGCACTCGGCCTCACCGGGTATTTACGCCTGCCGCGACCGCGCGCCGGGCAATGGCGTTCGCTGACGCTGGTCGCCGCCGGCGTGGTCGTTGGTTTTCCGCTGCTGACGGCGCTGGCCCTGCAACGGGTGACATCAGCGCACTCCATCGTCTTTCTCGGTCTGTTGCCGCTGGCGACGGCTATCTTTGCGGTGTTTCGCGGTGGAGAGAGACCGCGCCCGGCCTTCTGGTTTTTTTCATTGCTGGGCAGCCTGTTAGTGGCGAGCTTTGCGTTCTCCGGTAACGCTGCGATCTCGGTATCCGGTGACTTACTCATGCTGGCGGCGGTGATCGTATGCGCAATGGGCTATGCCGAAGGCGCGCGCCTGACCCGCGAATTGGGCGGTTTAGCGGTGATTAACTGGGCACTCATTATTTCTCTGCCCCTGATGCTGATAGCTAGCGGAGTAACGCTTCCCGCCACCTTCCATGGCATCAGCCCGGCGGCGTGGGGCGCGCTGGCCTACGTTTCGCTATTCAGCATGCTGATTGGCTTTATCTTCTGGTACCAGGGGCTGGCGACAGGCGGCATTGCGGCTGTCGGTCAACTGCAGCTACTGCAGCCGTTTCTTGGCCTGTGTCTGGCGGCGCTAATACTCAATGAACCGGTTAGCCCGCTGATGGTCGCCGTGACGCTGGGGATCATTCTCTGTGTGATCGGCTCGAAGCGTTTTGCCCGTTGAGGTCGACTGCAGACAAATTTGAACTGCAGTCATCACTCATATCGCCTCGACGCCTAATTAAACTGCGGCGCGACCGAATGACCACAGTTACTGTTGGCGTCAACGGTATCGTTCATACACGTCTGTGAATCGAGGTTCTGCCCGGGCGCCATGCCCGATGACGGCGACGGGCCGCCGGTACAGGCAGATGCGGCAAAGATAATCAGCAGAATTAGTAATTTTTTCATTGTGGTGACCTCCGGGAAGCCAATTAAATTGGCTACGGCGCACAGGCAGCGGCGCCGCAGTCATTGCCCTGTCAAATTCAGCCATCACTTTTATAAATGACCGTAACGTTAATTATCACCCACATAGCTATATTATCGGTCAATTTGCCAATAAATGGGCGCCAGATTGGCAGAAAATGCTTGATCGCTCGCCGCGGTCGTCGCGCTTGCGCTATGCTTATCCTCCCTTTTGTTTTAAACACTTAGCGTTATGACCACTACCGTCAGCACGACCCAACTTAACCTGCGCATTATCTCCATCGTTGTTTTCACCTGTATCTGCTATCTGTCGATCGGCCTACCGTTGGCGGTATTGCCCGGCTATATCCACTATCAGCTCGGTTACAGCACGCTAATCGCCGGCGTGGTCATCAGCCTGCAGTACATTTCAACGCTGGTGAGTCGACCGCACGCCGGACGCTACACCGATATCTGGGGGCCGAAAAAGGTAGTAAGTCTCGGGATCGTCTGCTGCATGCTGAGCGGCCTGTTTACCCTCGCGGCCGTATTGCTGCAATCGGTGCCGCTACTCGCCGTCAGCGCCTTATTGATTGGCCGGGTTTTCCTCGGCGTCGGTGAAAGTTTTACCGCTACCGGCGCTACCTTATGGGGAATAAAAACCGTCGGCGCAATCCACACCTCGCGGGTCATTTCGTGGAACGGCGTCGCGACCTACGTTGCCATGGCGGTCGGCGCGCCGCTGGGGGTGATGCTTAATGGCTATTTCGGTATCAGCGGTTTTGCCGTAGTAGTCGTACTGGTAGCGCTAATCGGCCTACTGTTTGCGCGAACCCGTCGGGATGTCAGCGTCACCGCCGGCATCAGAGCGCCGTTTCATGTGGTGGCGCGCAAAATCTGGCCTTACGGGCTCGGTCTGGCGCTCGGCACCGTTGGTTTTGGCGTCATCGCCACCTTTATCACCCTCTATTTCTCAGCCCATAGCTGGCAAGGCGCGGCGTTCACCTTGTCGTTGTTCAGTATCGGTTTTATCTGCATTCGCCTGATTCTCGGCAATACCATCACCCGCTACGGCGGCGTGCGGGTGTCGCTGGCCTGTTTCATCGTCGAATGCATCGGTTTGCTGATCATCTGGCAGGCGCCCTCGGCATGGGTCGCCGGTATTGGCGCGTTTCTCACCGGTTCCGGCTTCTCGCTGGTCTTCCCGGCGCTTGGCGTCGAAGCAGTGAAGCAGGTTGAAGAGCAAAATCAGGGGACCGCGCTGGGAACCTACTCGGCATTTCTCGACCTGGCGCTGGGGCTGACCGGCCCGATTGCCGGCTGGGTGGCGGGTTATTATGCGCTGGACACGCTGTATCTGTTGGCGGCAGTTGTCGTCGCCCTGGCTTTTATTCTGATCCTGCGCGTACATCTGCAACAGCGCAGGCAGATGATTTGATCCTGCATGCGATGATACTGGTAACATTTTAATCAATAATTGACGGCTCTTGAGCATCCGTGCCAACATCCCGCCAGCATCATTCGACTCGCGGCCTGATGCGGCGAGCAGCTTACCCTGGCGGGAAATATCGACATGCACCAAAGTTTTAACCAGCGCGTCCATTTCTACTATTGCATCCTGGTCGCCCTTAAAATGCACGTAAAAGCGAAGAAGTCCGGCGGCGCGAGAGGTAAAAACAATTTTCTCCTCAAGTGGCTACGCAAAGCGCAGGATAACAACATTTTCCACCCGGATATCACCAGCGAGATCGAATGGCTGCGCGGCAAAATCATTCAGGCGGGACACGATACCGACCTTGAACCGATGCTCGAATTCGTCTACGCCACCGCACGACGCGCCGAAATGATGAAAGATGCCGATTAACCCCCGCCTGCCGGCGCTTTCCTTCAGCGACGCTAACTGCATGGCGAGCCGTTACCTGCTATACAAAATTGCGCTGACCATGGTGGCATTCGCTGCTAACTCAGTGCTTTGTCGCATCGCGCTAAAAGGCGGTTATATTGACCCCATCAGCTTTAGTAATCTGCGTCTGTTCAGCGGCGCGCTGGTTCTGCTACCGCTGCTGATCCGTCACCGCAACGGCAGGCCGACACGCGTTCATTTAATAAACAGCTGTTATCTGCTGATTTATGCCGTGTTTTTCTCAATAGCCTACATCCATCTTGATGCCGGTAGCGGTGCGTTACTGCTTTTTGGCGCCGTACAGCTGGCGATGGTCAGCGTAGGATTATGGCGAGGGGAAAGGCTATCACCTGCGCGCATTGTGGGGATTGTACTGGCCGTCGTCGGGATCGCGGTGTTGTTACTGCCTGGCGCGTCGGCGCCGCCGCTGTATAGCGCGCTACTGATGATTATCGCCGGACTGGCGTGGGCTGCCTATACGCTCTCTGGCAAACGTTCTGCGGCTCCGGTGCTGGCCACGGCGTGGAATTTCCTGCTGGCGTTGCCGTTGGCGCTGATATTACTCCCTTTTAATAGCGCCAGCCTGCATCTCAGTCCTGAAGGCGTCACTCTCGGTATTCTGTCCGGCGCGGTGGCCTCGGCTGGAGCCTACTCTCTGTGGTATGCCATTTTGCCGCAGCTTGAATCGGTCACCGCCAGCACCGTCCAGCTCAGCGTTCCCTGCCTGGCTTCGCTCGGCGGGGTCATCTTTCTTGGCGAAGCGTTAAGTCTGCGCATCGTTCTCGCCACGCTGGTGGTGTTGACAGGGATCCTTATCGTTATTCGCCGCCCTGCGGTGGTTAAACGTTAATCCAGCCGCAGTAGATCGCCGGTGGCCGGCGCTTGCGCCCCCGCCAGCCACAGCTGCCCCCAGGCGCCGGTACAGTGGCAGGCCATAATATTTTCTACCCGCTGCTGCTGCAGAAAACTCCTGACCTGCAGGACTTTAGCCACCGAAGCGGTACGCAGATGCAGGCCGCCGATTAGCGCGTAGACCCGCTCAATACCGGTGATATTCTGACAATGGCGCACGATGTTTTCCACTCCGCGATGGCCGCAGCCGCTGATGATCACTAATCCGCGGTCGGAGAGATAAACCAGCACGCCTTCATCGACGATGTAATCCGGCATTTCTGGTTCGCCGGCTAACACGCCATAGGCACGCGGGCTGGCAACCGCAATCTCTCCAGACCACAGCAAACGTTCGCTGATGGCAAAGGGCTGGCGATAATATTCCATACGGAAACGAGAATAATCGTGTTCAAGAGAGAGTTTTTTGATTTTATGCGCATAGGCGCCAAGACTGATGGCGGCATAGCGCGGCTGGGCTAGCTGCGGATGGCAAATGATGCGGCTGTTTTCCGCCAGCCAGGGGACGCCGCCGCAGTGATCGTAGTGGCCATGGGATAATACCGTCGCCGTCAGATCGTCCAGCCTGACGCCCAATCGCTGAGCATTACTGGCAAAACTGCCATCTGGCCCGGTATCAAACAGCACTTTACTGGTTTCATCTTCGATAAGCAGGCTAAGCCCGGCTTTTGCTATCAGCCCCGTATCGGCGTGCGCTGCACGGCGATTTTCCAGCAACACCCTGATGGTTAACGCCATTATTCAT